>NZ_JBQDYE010000017.1:0-83990 GCF_052044155.1 Salinisphaera sp. SWV1 | reverse complement strand
GGGGGGCGACTGCCGCGTGCACGCACGGCAACGTGTTCCGGGACGGGGCTTGTGTCCGTATCCCGCCGCCAACGCCCGAGATGGCGGATGCCGTAATCGCCGGTAAGTCTCTATCAACTTTCGAAATTTTTATTTTTTTTATTAATTTATGCCAGAAAACACTTTTCTTAATATATGCGTCATATTGCGAAACTAAGCTAGCCGCTCGGTGGAGTCGGGCCGGGGGTTGCAAAGGTTCGAGCGCCTTGCATTGTGGAAAGTAACGGGTACTGACGGTTCGGCTGTCTGGTGAAGCCGGCAACATTGATAACGTTACCATTACCGCGCTGCCCCTCCTATCGGCCCTCTCCTTTATCGTTCTTGGGAAAATAAGGAAACGATGATGGTTTGCAAAGATAAACGGTGGGGCCTGGCGGTCGCGGCGCTGGTTGTCACGATGTCCGCCTGTAACGACAATAGTAATAACAATAACAACGCCAAGACCTATACCGAACCGAGTGTTCCGCAAGGGGTCGGTTATATCCAGGCAGTCGACACGCCGCAGCTCGGATCGGGTGAACAGGCGGTCGTGGACAGCCATCTCGCGGAGACCAATAGTAATAATTACGCGATCGCCTACAGCCCGACCTACGATCCCATGCTGCAGATCCTGAAGGGTTTCAACAAGATCTACATCCTGGGCGACCCGACCTGGTCGAATTATGGTTCGGACAAACTAAAATCGGGCAGCCCGCAGGGCACGTACAGCTATACCGGTGTCGCGGGTGGCGGGACGAAACAGACCAACGGCGTTATGAGTACGGTTTCGTTCGATAACGCCCAAGTCCTCAATATGACGATTTGGAAGGAAAATTTCGATTACGTCAAAACACTGACCCGTGCCGGGCAGAGCACCCCGGACGTCGACCGCTCCCAGGTCCAGTCGCAACGCGGCGCCTATCTCGACGACCAGCGGGAGAAGGGCTACAGCATCACCTCGGGGCTCGGGCCGCTGGCCCCCGCCTATCGCGTCGGTGCACACTCGGTGACAACGTTGTCAAGAGACAGTAGCAACCCGGATCAGATCGTTTACGATCCGGCTTCCGGCAACAAGACCTCGTTTTCGATCACCGACAGCAACCACTTGATCAATTCGATCAGCGACGGGGGCTCGGGTGGTACAAACTACGGTCAGACCGGTTACAGCCTGGACGCGGTCGTATCATTGCTGAGCGATATCGCGGGCTACGGAGCCTCGACCGAGGCGCCCAAGTATCATTTTGAATCGCCGCGCCCGTGGCGCATCAATGCCGGGGATTATACGGTTGCCTCCTTCAATGGGCAGGACAAGAGCAGTTTGCAGAAACTGACCTGTTACAACCCGGACGGCACCACGCAGACGAAATATTTCGAAGAGCCGAGCGATCCGCTCGTCCGCGCCATTACCGGGCTGAAGTGCGCGCGCCGCTCGGTATACACCGACAATGGCGATGGCACCTACGCCAGCGATTTCAACGGCACCGGCACCTGGAAATCCAGCCGCGCCAAGGATGCGGCGTTCCCCAGCGGCCATACCACCGAAGCCTATGACCGCGGCCTCGGCATGGCCTACGCGATCCCGCAACGCTTTGCCGAGATGGCGGCCCGAGCGGCTGAACTCGGTGAAAACCGGATCGTCGCCGGGATGCACTCGCCGCTGGATGTCATCGGTGGCCGCATCATGGGCGAGGCTGTAACGGCGGCGACGCTTTACGATCGCAGCAATCAGGGCGCGGCTGACCAGGCGGTGGCGCAGGCCTACGCATACTTCAGCGACCAGGCGAAAACCGCCGGGTACGATTCCGTCTATGCTTGGGCGCATAGCGCCGACACCGTGGCAGCCCACAAAGCCATGAAGGCGCGCTACAGGGCGTTTCTTACGTACGGCCTGAGCAAGCTGAACGAGCCGGTCAAGGCGCCGGAGGTACCCAAGGGCGCCGAAGTGTTGCTGCGGTCGCGTTTTCCCTATCTTGACGCGCAACAACGTCGGGCGGTTCTCGCCACCACCGAGATCGCATCGAATTACCCCGTCATCGACCAGTCGCATGGCTGGGGGCGGCTGGATCTGGTGGCGGCGGCTGACGGATACGGCGCGTTCGATGGTGATGTGGATGTGACCATGGACGGCACGAACCGCAGCGGCTTTAACGCGGAAGACTATTGGCAGAACGACATATCGGGCCCCGGCCGGGTCCGCAAATATGGCACGGGTACGCTGCATCTGAACGGCGACAATTCGTACAGCGGCGGCACATTGCTGGTCGATGGGGGCCTGGTGGCCGGTTCGGCCCGCGCCTTCGGCAGCAATACGCTGTATCAGCAGGGCGGAACGGTCGGCATAGCAATCAAGGCGGGCGCCGACAAGAACGCGCAGGGGGCCCTGAAAGTCGCCAACTTCGTGCAAAAGGCTGGTACGCTCTCGCTCGATCTCGCCGATCAGGCGCAGTTGCAGGTCTCCGGCAGCGCTTTCCTCGATGGCGGCTCGTTGCTGCTCAAGGTGCCGACATTGACCGGGCAAACCCATTATACGGTGGTTACCGCCGATCACCTGGAAGGCAAGTTCAGCCAGGCGATCGCCAGCGACGCGAGTGGCAAGACGTACAACGTGGCGTTGCAATACAGCCAGGGCGAGGTCGTTGCCACGATCAAACCCTGATCCAGCGCTTGGCGTCGGGGCCCCGGTGCGCCGGGGTTCCGACAGCGGCGGAGGGCGGGCGAGGATGCCGCGATTGCCGTAACATCCGGGCAGCGTTGCGGGCGGAGCCTGCATCAACCGTCAGGGAATGGCGCTAAACAGCGAATGTCGTTGCTGTTGAAAGCCGCGCTATCTTCGACCAGCGTCCCTAATCCGTATCCGGCTCACGCATGGTTGTGACTCGGCTGACGCGGCCCGATGGATGCTCCGCGTGGTGCCGAGCAGTTCCCGCCGTGGTTATGACCCTGCGGCTTCCGTCAGCGAATCTGGACCATGAGCTGCTGACGATCTGGCGGCGCGAAATGCTCACCAGAGTCTATGTCCCGCGGTTGGTCAATCTGTATGACCGCAATGGGCGGTCGCTGTCACCCCTTATCTCCGCGACCAACGAGCCGCCCCTTCCGCCATAGATCATCGTCGACGGCCTCGACCCAGTTGATTCGCGATGTCGACGACAAACAGTGCCACGTGGTTGTCGCCTGCATGTTCAGCGTAATCAAATGCGGTGTGTTGCGGTTGACGCCGGCCGCCGGCGAGTTGCCCTGTCGCTCATGGTTTTGCGCGTATTCGACGCGGCTGGCGCCGCTTTCGGCGTGGCCCGCGGCGGCGTTCTCGTATACCGGGGGCGTCGTACAGATTGGCAACCGATACCGGGGCAAGCCGTGACCACCTATCGGCATGACGGGCCAATCGTTATCGGTCTACCGCCCGTCGACGCTGATTGGCTGCCTGCGAGGGAGAGTCAATGAACAACGGGCTGGCGCGCCGCACGCATTGTCTCGCGGCTCTGGCTTTGACGGCTGCGCCCATGATGACCGTGTTCGGCTACGGTCACGACGGATGGCATTCGGCCGATAGCAGTCATTGCCAGCGGAGGCCCATGGGTGGGTGGCCCCGACCATCGCGACCGCGTCGGCCGCTACGGCGGTCCGTGCTTTACCTGCTCAGCGCCGGACTTCGGCGATCACCGTGGTTTGGCTGATCGCGGGCAGTGGTCGGGGCGGCATTTCCACGTCGACCATTGTGATCCACTGCCGGGCCCGTGGTTTGGATCCATTTACGTAGGTGGTTCATTGCCTTGGCCACGCCGGGAAGGGCTCGATCAGATTGTCGACTCCCCGGGCTGCGATCTCTATCCGTCGCCGCCCGGATGTGGCTCGGTGTGCTAGCGATGATGCCCGCGTTCTCGACCTCGGTAGGCGGCGGGTGAATGGCATTGTCTACGCCGTGTTTTCTAACCGTTGGCGGCCGACCATCGTCGAAACTGTGCTTATCCCTATACGCCCGCGTGTGACGGCCTACCAGTCAGCCGGTTTCCCGAGGGAATTCATGGGTAAGGCCGACCCCACTGTAATCACCGCCGGCATTTGTGCCGTTGTGAGGCTGGCACGACACCATTCCACGAGACGCTTTTTTACTTGGGCGGGTGGAAAATTTTCATCGGAGGGCACGACATAGGCCTTAAGACGGTCTCCCTCGCCGGGTCGCATGAGCCGCACGTACGCTTGATCGATATCCGGGTGCTGGGCAATCTGCATAGCGATCTGGTCGGGATAAACATTATGACCCGCGACCTGAATAGCCTGATCCAGTCGCCCGCGCAGCTGATAGCGACGCGGGTCAACCCAGTCAACACGATCAGGCAACAACACGGTTTCAGACAGATCACGATTTCTGGCCAAGCGCGCCTTATCCGGTCCGACATGCCAGCGATTCATCAGCGTATAGGGATCGCTGCCATGCGACCGATAACCTATACCGGCCGTTTCGCTGGATCCATGTATTTCGATCATCGCCTTCAGGCCCCTTGCTTTGAGACGCGGACTTATGTCAGCGTCCAAGGAACCGGTTGATGAGAGGCCGATACAGGACTCGGAAAACTGCGTTCCCGCTTGCGCCAGGGCGCGCCAAAACCAGGGAAAACCGACGATAAGATCACCGTCGCTGAAGCGCCCGGCGTGCGCTGTCAGCATTGCTTGCGGACGATCGAGTACCGGCAGATCCAAAACTGCGGGCAACACAATGCCGAATAGAAAGCCGTAAATGTGGTGCGTTGGGACACATACGACGACCCGCGTGATCGGCTGGCCAAGATGAGTGGCGAATTTCGGCGCCAGATCCCGTACTTCGTCAAGTAAATCGATCCATTCGTGACGATAGGTGGCGGGTTCTCCTGTGCTGCCTGAGCTCGTAAATGCCAGCGCCTGAGCGCCGCTGTTTCGCGACTCCATCACCACATCAACCCAATCGCCGATCGTTTGTCCGCGCAACAGATAATCTTCAAGCCCACTATCGGGTATTTGGAATAGTGTGCTGACGTCCATCGCCAGACTCATCAACTTGAGCGAGTCGATATTCAGTGCGGAGTTCGTATCGTGCGCGCGCAGCGGGGTATCAAGGCCCATGTTAGCAAGCGGGCCGAAATGACCCTGACCTCGGTACGACCCATCGAGCTTGGCCGCGATTAGCGAAAACAGACAACGGCTTATAAAAGTCCGCCCAAGCATGCTCACAGCCTTTGACCCGTTCCGCGCCAATGCATTAAAGACGTTTGACGAAGATCCAGTAGCTGTCACCCGAGATCGCTTTCTTCATCTGGACTCTTACCTTGGTGGGTGTCATCTCGTAATCGAATGTATATTCGAAAACGGCACTTAAATCACCGTTACGCACGCCGTCGTCGAAGCGGCCTTTGAACTCCGGACGATTGGTGCACGGTGCGACGTCCCGAAAAAAGTTTTTCCCTATGACTTGCGAAGGGTCGCGGCCGGTTATTGCACCTTCGGCTGAGTTGTACTGCAGAATTTTTCCGCTGCCATCCAGTTGAATTGCGCCAAAAGCCATCTGGTCTATCTGCTTTTCCGACATCTTGGACAATGTATTTTCGATGTCGTCGGCACCAAACTTTACGATTTCCATAGCTATAATCCTATTTTATATAAGGAATTTTATTATGGCGCGATCGAAAAGATGCGCCGGCCCTTATGTTGCCGCTGCTCAAGTCCTTTCGTTTTAAACGCGGCCGTCAGGCATAGGTATTGATCTGCGTTCCGACGGATCCGGTCGTTGCCAACGCCGGCTGTGTTTCCAGCGACGACATGAGCTGACTCATCTGCGAGGCCTGGCTGTCGAGCGACTTGCGCAGCAGGTTTGTCTGCACGCTCTGGTTTTGATTACTTTGCTGCAAAGCCATGGCGGTACTGACGGTCGAGTTCACGCTTCCTGCGTCCATGAGATGATCTCCAAGCTTTGGGAATGTCTGGCCGAAGTCGGTTTATCGGCGAGCGGTGGCTGAGCTTTAGCAATCATGGCGATGCGTCTGCCGGGGCCGTGTCGCGTGGCGATCACCCTGTGGGTGCGGCGCCCGCGTTATCCTGACCGCCCGACGCCTCACCCAGTGAGGCCTGATTCAATCCCGCAAAGGAGCGCCCCATGCGTTGGCATCATCCGGCTCACAACATTGCCATGGCGGCGAGCGACGCGGCCGGCGCCGGTGGCGTGGGCGATGTGCCGTTGATCGAACGCGAGCGGCTGTTCGGCAACCCCAGCCGTATACAAGGCCGGCTGAGCCCGGACGGCCGCTGGCTGTCGTGGATCGCCCCGTTCAACGACGTGCTCAATCTCTGGGTGGCGCCCGTCGATCGCCCGGATGAAGGCCGGGCGCTGACCGACGAGCTCAGCCGCCCGATCCGCAGCTATTTCTGGTCGCCGGACAGCCGGCAGCTGTTGTTCGTGAACGACCAGGGCGGCGACGAGAACTTCCGGCTGTTCGGTGTGGACGTGGAAAGCGCGGCCCAGCGCGCCCTGACACCGCAGGAAGGGGTACGGGTGCAGGTACTCGGCGTCAGCCGACACGTGCGCGACCATATCGTGGTGGGCATCAACGACCGCGATCCGCGCTGGCACGATGTCTATCGCCTGGATCTGGCCAGCGGCGAACTGGCGCTGGCAATGCGCAACGACGGTTATGGCGGCTTTCTGGTGGATGAAAGCCTCGATATCCGCCTGGCGCAAAAGCCCCGCGAGGACGGCGGCGAGGATTTCTTCCGCGTGCGGGACGGCGCGGTGGCGGCCGAGCCGTTGGTCAGCATCCGCTTCGAGGACAGCGCCAACACCGGCCCGGCGGGCTTCACTCGCGACGGCAACACGCTCTACTGGATCGACAGCCGCGGCCGCGATACCGCCGCGCTCGTCGCCCAGAATCTCGAAACCGGTGACATGCGCGAAATCGCCGCCTCGCCGAAGGCGGACGTGACCGGCGTGATGGCCGACCCCGAAACTCACGAAATCCAGGCCTGGGCAGTGGATTATCTGCGCACCCAGTGGCACGTGATCGACCCGGCCATCGGCGACGACCTGGCGTTTCTGGACGCGCGGCTCGAAGGCGACGTGCACGTCACCTCCCGCACCGACGACGATCGCCGCTGGGTGGTGGTCAACGACCCGGTTACCGCGCCACCGGCAACCCATCTCTATGATCGCGACGCCGGGACGCTCACCACGCTGTTCGTCAGCCGCCCGGAACTGGTGGGTGCGCCGCTGGCCGGTATGACGCCGCTGGAGATCACCGCCCGCGACGGGCTGACGCTGACCGCCTATCTCACCTTGCCGCGCGGCAGCGGCGCCGAAGGCTTCACCGCGCCGGGTGAGCCGCTGCCGATGGCGCTGCTGGTGCACGGCGGCCCCTGGGCGCGGGACGACTACGGCAGCAACGGCTACCACCAGTGGCTGGCCAATCGCGGCTATGCGGTGCTGTCGGTGAACTATCGCGGCTCGACCGGCTTCGGCAAATCCTTCACCGCCGCCGGTGACGGCGAGTGGGGCGCCGCCATGCACGACGACCTGATCGACGCCGTGAACTGGGCGGTCGACAAGCGTGTGGCCGACCCGAAGCGGGTGGCGATCATGGGCGGTTCCTACGGCGGCTATGCCGTGTTGGCCGGGCTCACGCTGACGCCGGAAACCTTCGCCTGCGGCGTGGATATCGTCGGCCCGTCGAACCTCACCACCCTGCTGGAGAGCATCCCGCCCTACTGGGAAGCGGGCCGCCGCCAGATGTATCGGCGCATGGCCGACCCCGGCACCGAGGCCGGTCGCGCCTGGCTGGCCGAGCGCTCGCCGCTGACCCATGCCGATCGCATCGTTCGCCCGCTGTTGATCGGCCAGGGCGCCAACGACCCGCGCGTCAAGCAGGCCGAGAGCGACCAGATCGTGAACGCAATGGCCGAGAAATCGATACCGGTCACCTACGTGCTGTTCCCCGACGAAGGCCACGGCTTTGCCCGCCCGGCCAACAACATCGCCTTCAACGCGATTATCGAGGCGTTTCTGGCCGAATACCTCGGCGGGCGTGCCGAGCCGATCGGCGACGCGCTGGCGCCGTCGACGGCGACCGTGCCCCACGGCGCCGATTACGCACCGGGGCTGGCGGCAGCGCTGGGCTCGGGCGCGGCCTGATTGGGTCCGCGGCGTCGCCATAATTGCCGTACCATGACGGCCCCGTCATTCAGTGAAGCAGGACTTTCATCATGGCCAAAGCCAGTGCCCGTCATATTCTGGTCGACAGCGAAGACAAGTGTGTCGAACTCAAGCAACAGATCGAAAACGGCGGCGATTTTGCCGAAGTCGCGCGTGAGCATTCGACGTGTCCGTCCGGCCGCAAGGGCGGCGAACTCGGTACATTCGGCCCCGGCCAGATGGTGCGCGAGTTCGACGACGTGGTGTTCAGCGCCCCGCTCAACGAAGTACAGGGGCCGGTGAAGACACAGTTCGGTTATCACCTGCTGGAAGTCACCGCGCGCGGTTGATGGGCCGGGGCCGGCCGCGCGCGTCGCGCGCCGGCTCATTGCCCGGCGGTGTCGTCGTCTACCAGTGCGAGGCGACCGCTCAGCCGGGCGTCGAGTTCGGCAAAATCGGTATCGGCGTCCCGGGGCCAATCCACCGCCAGCGTCACGCCCCCGCCATGGTAGCGGGCGTCGATGATCCGGCCCTCGTGTTCGCCCAGCCAGCGCCGCACGGGTTGCTCGTCGGCAAAGGCCAGGTCGAGCGCCAGCCGGCGTCTTGGCACGTGCTCCCGTGTCGGCAGGTCGGCGATGAGTGCGCTGACTGTCTGGCCATAGGCGCGCGCCAGGCCGCCCGTGCCGAGCTTGATACCGCCGAAATAGCGTGTCACGACACAGGCGATGCGACCGAGGCCGCTACCCTCGATCACTTGATACATCGGCCGGCCGGCCGTGCCGCCGGGTTCGCCATCGTCCGAGAACCCGATCACCCGATCGTCGCCCGGGGCGCCGGCGATCCAGGCTGAGCAATGATGCGAGGCGTCGGGATAGCGCTGACGTGCCAGCGCGATCAGCCGGTGCGCGTCGTCGACGCCGTCGATGCCGGCACACCAGCCGATGAAGCGGCTTTTCTGTATCTCGAGTGTTGCCGCATGGGGGGCATCGAGACTTGTCGCCGGCATGGGATAACGCATCGGAACTCCACAGCAATGGACCCGGCGGCGCGATGGCATGGCGCCGGGCGGTCGCTATCGATCGCTTCTGGCGAATGCTAGCGGTTTTCGCACGGGATGTGACGAGTGGGCTGCGGGTCCGGGAAGGCGGTCGCCCGGGCGGCGCGTCTGGCGGTGTGCGACCGGATGGCGACGGCGCGAGCGGTATTGGCTGTCCGCAACCGATTCGCCCGCCGGGCCCCGACTTTCGTATAGTCTGCGCACTCTGTCCGGATATCCTCGAAGCCTTGATCACTCATCGTCGACGCGAGCGCGCGATTGCCATAGCACTGACGGGCCTGGCCGGCTATGTCGACGCCCTGGGGTTCATGACGCTGGGTGGGTACTTCATTGCCTTCATGAGCGGCAATACCACGCGGCTCGGGGTCGGCGCCGTGCGCAGTCTGTCGACGGCGTTCGTGCCGGCCGTGGTGATCGCTTTGTTCGTGCTCGGCGTGATGATCGGGTCGCTGGTCAATCATCGGACCGGGGCCTGGCGCCGTGCCGCGGTGATGGCGCTGGTAACCGGCCTGTTGGCGCTGGCCGCCTGCTTTGCCGGTGCCGGCGTCACATGGGGCGCGGTCGTCTGCATGGCGCTGGCCATGGGGGCCGAAAACACCGTCTTCGAGCGCAATGGCGAGGTCAGCCTGGGTGTGACTTACATGACGGGCACGCTGGTCAAGCTCGGTCAGCGGCTGATGGGCGTCCTGTTGGGTGGTGACCGCTGGGCTTGGGTCTGGTACTTCCTGCTCTGGGCCGGTCTGCTGTCGGGTACCGTGCTCGGCAGTTTCGCGTATCTGCGCTTCGGTCTGCACAGTCTCTGGTTCGCGGTCGGGCTGGGCACGGCGTTGACCGGCCTGTTGCGCTGGTGGGCGCCAGCCGGCCATTGAACGCATGCGCCCGTCGCCACCCGCCCGGGCGAGGTCTGCGCCCGGGTTATCGGCCGGGCCGTGCCCGGTCGGCGCGGCGGACTTGCCTCAGATCCGCAACACGCCCTTCTTGAGGATAATGTTGCCGTACAGCCGCCGCTCACCGGTGGCGAGTACGGCGTAGGCTGCGCGGGTGCGGTTGTAGAAATCGAAGCGATCGATGCATTCGATCGGGATCTCCCGACCCTCCGCCGCGGCCAGCATGCGGTCGAATTCGGTGTAGAGCGCGGGTCGGCCATCGGGCGCGTCCATCGCCGCCGTGGGGGCAGCGACGAAGTCGTCCAGCGGGAGCAGGCTGAGCACGGCGGACAGCGTATCGGTGGCCGAGATACCCGGGAGTTGCACCAGACGTTTCGCCAGGGCGTCGGCCGGGAAATTGGCATCCACGATCGCCAGTTCGTCGCCATGGCCCATATCGGCGAGCAGGGCAAGCACGTCCCCCGTCAGCAGGGGATTGATGTGTTTGAGCATGGGCATTCCTTGCTGACCCGGCGGGATGTTGCGAACCGGGCATGAATGTCGGGTCGAAGGTATTGCAAGCCGTCGACCTGCCGCGGCAACAGAGTGGTTCCGCGGTGTCAGTCTATCCGGTCATGGCCCGATGGCAGGCGGCGCCCGGTGATCAGGGATAAATCGCCGCGCATCCTCGCTCAGCGGTAGCCCTTGAATTGGCGGTTAGCCCTGTTCGGCCCGGGTGTCTTGCCGCGCGCCGTGTCCTTGATGGACTTCAGGCTCTGCCGCGGCAGTTTCTGTTGTGATTTCTGCTTGGAGCCCATGCTGGTCTGGCCGGTATCGAAAGGGGGCGCTTTTCAGGTATATCCAGTGTAGCCCGTTTTGACGTCAACCGGCAGCGGCCGGCAGCCGTGGCTCATCGCCGTGGGGGGCGGTGCCGGTATCGCCGGAACACCAGCCAGGCGCGGCCATCGAAGGCTGTCATCCCAGCAGCGCATCATCGCGCTGTCATCGCGCCGGCACGACAGAACCGCCCGCCGCAGTGGCGGGCGGTCCCGAGCCGTTGGCTAGGCCGTCACATTGATGTGCTGGCCGATGCTCTGGCCCGACGCGTTCACGCGCGGGCCGGCCGTCGAAGCGGCCTGGGCCGGCTGGGCGCCCTGCTTGTCCGAATCGCCGTCGTGGTCCCGGGTGCCGGGCGCTTCCTGGGATTCGTTGGCCGAGTGCATTTGCATCTGCATCTGGGCCTGGGCAGCCAGCTGGCTGCTTCCGGTCGCGGTAATACTCATAAGGTACTCCTTTTCGAATGGTTCACGGCCACTTTGCCGCACTGTTGTATCGGCGGAAAACCTTTGAACCTGAATAGAAAATTAAATTTACGACGTAAAAACGAATGGGTAACGCCAAGCAAACGATAAACGAACGCTTTTAAAACACATCGATTGGCGTCGATGGCCTCGTCGAGCCCGTACGGCGGCTGTCACCCTCGGCCGTGGCGAACGGCGGGGCGACGCGCCCGTTTTGATCTGACTCAACAAGCGGGTGCGGGCGCGGGCGTAGGATTTCGGCTCATTGCTCGATTGACCGATTCACGGGGCCGTTCCATCACACGACATGAATAAGCTGGCCTCCCATTGTTTGACGCGTGGCGACCTGACCCGCGATGCGTTATTGCGGACCGCGATGACGGCGTTCGCCGAGGCGGGGTACGACCAGGTCAGCCTGCGCGCGCTGGCGATTCGGGCGGGTGTCAATCAATCCCTGATCGGTTATCACTTCGGCCACAAGCGGGGGCTGTATCAGGCCGTGTTCGTGGCGATTGCCGGGCGGGTACGGGCCCGGCTCGATCCCGAGATGACGCTCGTGGAAGCCGCGCTGCATGATTCCGCACCCGGCGTGCACGGGCGGGAGGACGATTTTCGTGCGCTGTTTCGCTTGACGGACGGCTTGCTCGATCTGATGACCGATCCGGGCACGGACGCCTGGGCTCAATTGATCATCCGCGAACAACAGCTGCCGACCGAGGCGTTCGACCTGCTCTACAGCGGGTTCATGGACCGTCTGCTCACCCTGATCGTGCGTCTGATCGGGCGGCTTCGCGGCTCCATGCCGGAACCGGAGGCTCGGCTTTTGGCGTTGACCGTGCTCGGCCAGATTCTGGTGTTCCGCGCGGCGCGGGCCGGGGTATTGCGGGCGCTGGCCTGGTCGGACATCGACGCGGGCGCGGTCGAGGCGATTCGTGCCCGTTTGCACGGCAACCTGCGGGCGCTGCTGGCGGCGTCCGGCTCATGACGCGCCGGCGTCTGGGCGCCGCGCTGGCGCTGATCGCCGTGTTGCTTGTCGGCGCGGGCGGCCTGCTCTGGTGGACCTGGCCCGGGCACGGCGATCATGGACTGCGTCTGTATGGCAATGTCGACATCCGCCAGGTCGAGCTGGCTTTTCGGCAACCCGGTCGCCTGGTATCGGTCGCGGTCGAGGAAGGCGATCGGGTCAAGGCCGGCCAGCGGGTCGCCGAACTCGACGCCACGCCCTACCGCCAGGCGCTGGCCAAGGCGAAGGCGGCGGTCCGGGCCGACGCGGCCGTACTGGCGAAACTGCAGGCCGGCAATCGCCCGCAGCGGATCGCCGAGGCTCGGGCGGCGGTCGAGCGCGCGCGGGCGACCTATCGCAACGCCGAGCGCGATTATCGGCGCGAGCGTTTGATGCGGGCTTCCAACGCCGCGGCCGAGCGCAGCCTGGATGCCGCGCGTGCCGCCCGCGATCAGGCCGCCGCGGAGCTGGCCTCGGCCGAGCAGGGCCTGTCGTTGCAGAAGGCCGGCGCGCGCAGCGAAGACATCGCCGCGGCGAAGGCCATACTGGCTGCGGCCCGGGCTGCCCGAGATCAGGCCCGGACGGCACTCGGCGATACGCGGCTGTATGCTCCGGCCGCGGCCACCGTGCTCTCGCGTGTCCGCGAACCGGGCAGCATGGTCAGCGCGAGCACGCCGGTGCTCACGCTCAACCTGCGCAATCCAGTGTACGTGCGCGCTTATGTCGGCGAGCCCGATCTGGGTCGTGTCGTGCCGGGTGCGGCCGTGACCCTGCATACCGACTCATCGCAGCGGGTGTATCACGGTCGGATCGGCTTCATTGCCTCGCAGGCGGAGTTCACGCCGAAATCGGTCGAAACGACCGAACTACGCACCGATCTGGTCTATCGGCTGCGCATCGTCGTGTCCGACGCCGACGAGGGGCTGCGACAGGGCATGCCGGTCACCGTCGACGTCGTCGGCACCGGCTCGTGACATGCGCGCATTAACGCGTGATCACCCTACTGCTGATGAGAGCGACGCCATCGGCGTCGAGATCACGGGTCTGACCAAGCGCTTTGGCGACACCGTCGCGCTCGCCGGCATCGACACTCGAATCCGCCCTGGCGGGGTCACTGGACTGGTGGGGCCCGACGGCGCCGGCAAGACCACGCTGATGCGCATCCTTACCGGACTGATGACGCCCGATGAAGGCCGCGCGGTCGTTGCCGGGCACGACGTTATGGCTGACAGCACGGCTATTCATACGGTCACCGGCTACATGCCGCAGCGCTTCGGCCTGTACGAGGATCTGTCGGTGCTCCAGAACATGCGCCTGTACGCGGAACTGCGCGGTCTGGCGGCGGGAGCCTATGACGAGACCTTCGGGCAGCTGCTGGCCTTCACCCGATTGGAACCATTCACGGCGCGGCTGGCCGGACAGCTGTCGGGCGGCATGAAACAGAAACTGGGGCTGGCCTGTGCGCTGATGGCCCGGCCGCAGGTGCTGCTGCTCGACGAGCCGGGCGTCGGCGTCGATCCGCTCAGCCGTCAGGATCTTTGGCGTATGGTCAACGATCTGACCGGCGAGGGCATGACCGTGGTCTGGTCGACGGCCTATCTGGACGAGGCCGAGCGCTGCGCGCACGTGCTGCTGCTCAACGAAGGCAAGCTCGCCTTCGACGGCGCGCCGCAGGCGCTGACCGAGCGTCTGGCCGGTCGTAGCTTTCGTATCGACGGCATTACCGGAGAACGGCGTGCGGTGCTCGCGGACGCACTCGATCTGCCAACGGTCTGCGACGGCGTGATCCAGGGCAGCGCGGTCCGCGTGGTGCTGCGCGAAGGTGCGCCCCAGGACGAGATCGAGACCCTTGCCCGCGAGTCCGGAGCTACGATTGCACCGGTCGCGGCACGCTTCGAGGATGCCTTCGTCGACCTGCTCGGCGGCGGCCCCGGCGGAACCTCGGCGCTGGCAACGCGCATGGACGCGGTGACGCTGGCCGATCAGAGCGCCGTGGTCTGTCGCGACCTGACCAAGTGCTTTGGCGATTTCACGGCCACGGACAACGTCAGCTTCGAGGTGGCTCGCGGCGAGATATTCGGTCTGCTCGGGCCCAATGGCGCCGGCAAGTCCACCACCTTCAAGATGCTCTGTGGCCTGCTCAAACCCACCCGCGGCGAGGCCCGGGTCGCCGGCCACGACCTGCGCCGGGCCACCGGCGCGGCCAAGAGCCAGCTCGGCTACATGGCCCAGAAATTCTCGCTCTACGGCCTGCTTTCCGTGCGTCAGAATCTCGACTTCTTCGCCGGGGTCTACGGTCTCGACGGCCCGCGACGGCGCGAGCGTACGGCCGAGATGATCGAGATCTTCCAGCTGTCGCCCTATCTGGACGCGGCCCCGGAATCGCTGCCGCTGGGCTTCAAGCAGCGTCTGGCCATGGCCTGTGCGCTGATGCATCGCCCGCCGGTGCTGTTTCTCGACGAGCCGACCTCAGGCGTGGACCCGATCACCCGGCGCGAATTCTGGACCCATATCAATGGTCTGGTACGCCGCGGCGTGACCGTGATGGTCACCACCCATTTCATGGACGAGGCCGAATACTGCGACCGGGTCGCACTCATGTACCGCGCGCGCCTGATCGCGCTCGACACCCCGGACGCACTCAAGCAGGCGGCGACCACGCCCGATTGCCCGGAGCCGAGCATGGAGGAGGCCTTCATCCATCTGGTTCAGGCCGCCGATACGGAAAACAAGGCGGCGCACGGGCCGGAACCGGCATGAGCAGCCCAGGGCCTGAACCTGCCGGGCCGCTAGCGGCCCAGAGCCGTGTCTTCAGCGTTCGGCGACTGGCCGCGCTGGTGCGCAAGGAAAGCCTGCAACTGGTACGCGATCCCTCGACCATCCTGATTGCCTTTGTGCTGCCGGCGGTGCTGCTGTTCCTGTTCGGCTATGCGGTATCGCTGGATATTCGCGGCGTGCGCCTGGGTGTGGTGCTGGAATCCGACGGCGCACCGGCCCAGTCGCTGGCCGCGGCCTTCGCCGGCACGCGTTATTTCCGAATCACGACGGTCCACGACCGGCGGGCCGTGGCCGACCAACTGGTCTCCGGCGCCCTGCGCGGCTATGTGGTCATCCCACAGGACTTGGAGCAACGCCTGGCCGCCGGCGGAAGCCGGCCGCTGGTCCAGATCGTCACCGACGGCTCGCAGCCGAATACCGCGAACTTCGTGGCCAACTATGCTCGCGGCGTGGTCAGTGGCTGGCGCGCGCAGCAGGCCGATGATGCGGTATCAGCCGCTGCCGCAACGCCCTCGATCGCGCTTGTGCCGCGATTCTGGTTCAACCCCGAGATCGACAGCCGGCGGGCGCTGATTCCCGGCGCGATCGCCGTCGTCATGACGATCATCGGCACATTGCTGACGGCGCTGGTGGTCGCCCGCGAGTGGGAGCGCGGCACGATGGAGGCGATCATGTCCACACCGGCCACGGTGGCCGAGATTCTGCTCGGCAAGCTGTTGCCGTACTTCGCCCTCGGCCTGGCCGCCATGGTCTGCTCCACACTGCTCGCTCTATTTGTCTTCGGCGTGCCGCTGCGCGGTTCCTGGTTCGCCCTGCTGCTGTTGTCGTCGGTATTCCTGGTGCCGGCCCTGGGTCAGGGCCTATTGATCTCCGCGCTTGCGCGCAACCAGTTCGTCGCCGCCCAGATCGCTTTGATCACTGGCTTCCTGCCGGCCTTCCTGTTGTCTGGTTTCATCTATGAGATCGCCTCCATGCCGTGGCCGATCCGGTGGCTGACCTGCGTGGTGCCGGCGCGCTATTTCGTGACCGCGCTGCAGACCGTGTTTCTTGCCGGCGACGTCTGGCCGCTGCTGCTGCGCGATCTCGCGGCCATGCTCGCCATCGGCGCGGTGTTCTTTCTGATCGCGCTGCGCCGTACGCGCAAGAGTCTGGATCTGTGATCATGCGCCTGCTCAATCCGCGGCTGCGCGCCCAGATCGTCAAGGAACTGCTCAGCATTCTGCGCGACCCGCGCAGCCGGCTGGTGCTGGTCGTCCCGCCGCTGGTGCAGCTGCTGATCTTCTCGTTCGCGGCAAGCCTCGAGGTGAATCATGTCGATCTGGCCGTCTACAACCGCGACACCGGGCAGGCGTCCTATGAACTGCTCGCTCAGATCGGCGCCGCCGGCTTCGTCGGCCATGTCTACACGGTGCACAGTCCGGATCAGCGCCGCGCGCTGATCGACCGTCAGCAGGTGATCGCCGCTATCGACATTCCGCCGGATTTCTCGCGCCATATCGCCGCCGGTCGGACCGCCACCGCCCAGGTCATCCTCGACGGCCGGCGGTCGAACGCCGCCCAGATCACCCTCGGCTACCTCGACGACATCGCGGCCCGGGTCGGCGCAACGCTCGCTGGCAGCGACCAGAGCGCGCGCGATCCGACGGTCGCTCGCCACTGGTTCAATCCGAACCTCATCTATCGGTGGTATATCGTGCCGAGCCTGTCCGGCATTCTGACCACCATCATCGCGCTGATCGTCACCGCCTTGTCGATCGCCCGCGAACGCGAACTCGGCACCTTCGACCAGCTCATGGTCTCGCCGACGACGATATTCGAGATCATCGTGGCCAAGGTGGTGCCCGCGCTGATGATCGGCACGGCTCTCGGCCTGGTGATGATCGGGGCCGGCGTGTTTCTTTTCGGTGTGCCTTTTCGTGGCTCGTTCCTGCTGTTGCTGATGAGCCTGCTGTTGCTGATCCTGTCGGTGGTCGGGATCGGGCTGACGATCTCCGCGATCTCATCGACCCAACAGCAGGGCATCCTGGGGGCCTTCGCGGTGGCCGTTCCGATGATCGTGATGTCCGGTTTCGCGACGCCGGTAGAAAACATGCCCCGTGCCCTGCAATGGGTGGCCCAGTCGTTACCGCTGACGCATTTTCTCGTGATCGTCCAGGGTTGCTTCGTCAAGGCGTTGCCGCCCGCGGTCGTCTTCGCCGAGGCCTGGCCGATGGCGGTGATCGCGCTGGTCACACTCGCCGTCGCCCATGCCGTCGTTCGCCGCAAGCTCGGATGATGCGGGCGCGAGATCGGCGTTGTACCTCGCCGCGCGACGGTCGCGTGGTCGGCTAGGCGTCCGGTATCCGCATGAAGTGTTGCAAGGCGTTCAACTCCGCCTGCAAGACTTCGTGCCCACCTTGGGTGATCAGCGGGTCGACCGCTGCGCCCTGCGTGGTCAACCAGTCGATCAATGCCCGCGACCGTTCCGGTGGACAGATCGGATCGTGGGAGCCGGCGCTGACGAACACCGGCAGCCTGGCCAGCGCCGGTTGCGGCTTCGGCGTCCAGGGAATCAGCGGATGCATGAGCGCCACCCGGTTGAACAGGCGGGGCTGCTCGAACAGTACGGATGCCAGAATGTTGGCGCCGTTCGAGTAGCCGAGCCCGTAGAGCGGGCGGCCCGAATGCGCGGCGTGCGTACTGGCAATGAACTCGGCCATGCGCTCGGTGCGAGCGGCGAGATCAGCCATGTCGTAGATGCCTTCGCCGGTTCGACGAAAGAACCGGTTGGCGCCACCTTCGGACACATCGCCGCGCGGGGCGACGATGCCGGCCCGCGGCAGCATCTGCCGGATCAGTTCAACGAACTGGTTCTCGTCGCCGCCGGTGCCATGGAAGGCCATGACCAGCGGCGCGCCGGGCTCGCCCCCATGGCGATACGCAATATAAGAGGAGGCGGTCATGCAATGCTCCGATGGCGCAGCCGAGCGCGAGGCTCGGCTGCAGCAACAGGCTCTCAATCGGTGATCGGCTCCAGACGGGATGCGATCCGCTCGCGGTAGGGTTCGTAGCGATCCGGCAGCTTGAGAGCCTCGCCGAGATGCGCGGTGTCTTCATCGCGGTCGAAGCCCGGTTCGTTGGTGGCGATCTCGAACAGCACGCCGCCCGGGGTCCGGAAATAGATCGCCCAGAAGTAATCGCGATCGATCACCGGCGTGACCTGGTAGCCGGTATCCAGCAAGGCCTGGCGCACCTCGGCCTGGGTCGCGCGGTCGGGCACGGCGAACGCGATGTGGTGGACCGAGCCCGCGCCCTGTCGCGCCGCGGCGGTACCCGGCAGCACCGCTATGTCGATCGTGTCCGCGCCGTTGCCGTTCGGCATCACGAACCGGGTGATATGGTCTTCGCGCTCGGCGCGCTCGTAGCCCATGAATTCGAGCAGCTCGGCGGTGGCGCCGTCGTCCTGCAGTCGAAGCCGCGCGCCGGCGAAACCGTGGATCGCCGATTCGTCCGGCACGCCGCCGCCGGCCCAGGCATCGCGCGTGTCGTCCGGGCGCTCGATCAACGCGAGCCCGTCGCCGTCCGGCCCGGCAAAGCGCAGCCGGCGCTGGCCGAAGGTGGTATCCAGGGCCAGATCGGTGGCGCCGAGTTCGCTCAGGCGGTCGCTCCAGAACGCCAGGGCGCCGGGGGCGACCGCGAACTGGGTCTCGCCGACTTCACCGGTGCCGGGCGTGCCGCGGGCCGCGCGCGGGAACGGGAAATAAGTCATCACCGTGCCGGGCGTGCCGACCTCGTCGCCGTAGTAGAGGTGATAGACGCTGGGCTCGTCGAAATTCACCGTTTTCTTGACCCGGCGCAAGCCGAGCGCGTCGGTGAAAAAGTGATTGTTCCGGTTGGCGTCGGCCGCCAGCGCGGTGATGTGATGCAGGCCCTGAATCTGGGTGATCATGCGAGTCGTCCTGCCAGCGTGATGCCGGCTTCTGGAAGTATGCCGACTAATCTAGCAACGCGCCCGCCCGCAGAGAATTGGCATAATCCTTGTTATATTATTTCGTGAGTCGCAATAATCGACATGGACGATTTCAAGGCGCTGCGTACCTTCCTGCTTGCGGCCGAAAGCCATAATTTCGCGGCCGCGGCGCGCGAACTCGGGGTCACGCCGGCCTCTGTCACGCGCACGATCGCGGCGCTGGAGCGCGATCTTGGCGTGCAGCTGTTCGTACGCACGACGCGCCGGGTCAGCCTGACCAGCGCGGGCGCGGCCTATGCCGCGCGGCTGCGCCCGGCGATGGCCGCGGTGGGCGAGGCCCGCCGCGAGCTGCTCGATGCCCATCGCGCGGATGCCGGCACGCTGCGGATCAACGCGCCCATGTCTTTCGGGATGCGGGTGTTGCCTGCGGTGCTCTCGGCCTTTCGCTCGCAACATCCGAACATCCAGGCGGAGGTGTCGCTGTCGGACGAAATGGTGGATATCGTGGAAGGCGATTTCGATCTGGCCGTGCGGATTTCCGGGCCGCCGAACGACAAGTTCACGATCTGGCGCAAGATCTGTCCGATCGAGCGGTTTCTCGTCGCTGCGCCCGACACACCATTCGCCGCGGCGGTTCATCCCAACGATCTGCCGCGCGATGCCTGTCTCGGCTTCAGCCCCGACGGCCGGAGCGAAACCTGGCGGTTATCGCATGGCACCACACACGTTGATGTGCCCGCCGGGCGACCGATCTGTGCGAACAACGGTGAATTTCTGGCCCGCATGGCGGCGGCGGGTGACGGCGTGGCGCTGTTGCCCGAGTTCATCGTCGCCGACGCGCTGGCGGCCGGCCGGCTGGTGCGCGCGCTGCCCGAGTGGTCACCCCCGCCGATCTGGCTGACGCTCTATTACCCGCCGTATCAGCGCTTGCCGCCACGCGTCGCGGCGTTCTCCGATTTCTTCGAATCGATGATGCTCGCAAACCGGGGTGCCGCCGGGCCGGCGGACTGAGTTGCAAGCCGAGCACGTGGCCGGGGCTGCCCGGGACGGGCGCGCGCCTGTATTCTGGCGCGCAGGTTCACGGCCAACGAAGCATATGGCGATACGCAAGATCGCGCGCATGGGCCACCCCGTGCTGCGCCGGCCCACCACGGCTGTGTCGGATGTGTCCGATCCCGAGATTCAGCGCCTGATCGCGGACATGAAGGAGACGCTGGCCGATGCCCAGGGCGTTGGCCTGGCGGCGCCGCAGGTGTATGCGACCAGCGCGGTACTGATGTTCTTCGTGCCGCCATCGCGAGCCGCCGGCGACGCGAACGAAGACGGCGTGCCGCTGACGGTATTGATCAATCCCGAGATCGAGCCGATCGGCGACGAACAGGTCGGTGGCTGGGAAGGTTGTCTGTCCATTCCCGGCCTGCAGGGCTATGTGCCGCGCTGGCAGCGCATCCGTTACCGCGGGCTGGATGAGACCGGCGCCTCGATCGAGCGTGAGGCCGAGGGTTTTCATGCCCGCGTGGTGCAGCATGAATACGATCATCTGCGGGGCGTGCTCTACCCCGAGCGCATGACCGACATGACGCGCTTCGGCTTCGCCGAGGAGCTGATGCGCCACCCGATGGGCGAGCCGACGAACGCCGATTGAATCGGGCGCGCCCGGGTGGCGCGTCGGGCGTGTAGATTGCCTCTAAAGAACGGGACGTTCCACGTGGAGGCAAGACCATGAAACATTGGGCACTGGCGTTGCTGTTGTTCTGCAGCGTAGCCGGCGCGGTGGATAACCCGGATACGCCGGATTATCTCGGCGCTTTTCACCAACGCATGCAGGCATATCAGCAGCGTATCGATCACGCCCGGACCACGGCCGACATGAGCCAGGCGTCGGTCGCCAAGGCCAAGGCGCTGGATCACGAACTGAACACGGCCTATCGGATGCTGATGGCCCGCCTCTCGCCGGAGCAGCAGACCGCGCTGCGTGCGTCGCAGCGCCGATGGCTGAAATATCGCGACGCCGAATTCGCGTTTCTCAACACGACGTTCACGCGGCAATCGCATGGCACGTCATCGGTGCTGACGGTCGGCCATGCCCGCAACGCGCTGGTCTACGCACGCGCGCAGGAACTCTGGGATTATCTGGAGGAGCTTTGAGTTGCGCCGTCGTACTCAGCGCTTGTGCAGCGGCCCGGTGCTTTCCCGGCGCCGGGCCCGCTGATGCGCTAGTCGCGCCTCACTCGCTCCACTGTTCGTGGAAGCTGCCGTCCTTGTCCACGCGCTCGAAGGTGTGGGCGCCGAAGAAATCGCGCTGGGACTGCAGCAGGTTGGCCGGCAGCCGGTCGGCGCGGTAGCCGTCGTAGTAGGCGATCGCGGAGGCGAAGCAGGGCACCGGCACGCCGGCCTTCACCGCCGTACCCACCACTTCGCGCAACGCATCCTGATAACGATCGGCGATGTCCTTGAAGTACGGGTCGAGCAGCAGGTTGGTCAGCTCGGGGTTGCTGGCGTAGGCATCGGTGATCTTCTGCAGGAAGCCCGCGCGGATGATGCAGCCGGCGCGGAAGATGCCGGCGATGGCGCCGTAGTCCAGCGGCCAGTCGTATTCCTCGGCGGCGGCGCGCATCTGGGCGAAGCCCTGGGCATAGGAAATGATCTTGGAGAAATAAAGCGCCTTGCGCACCGCTTCGATGAAGGCATCGCGGTCGCCGATGTCGATCTTCGGATCGGGGCCGGTGAGCTGCTTGGAAGCCGCCACGCGCTCGGTCTTGAGCGAGGACAGCACCCGCGCGAACACCGATTCAGTGATCAGCGGCAGCGGCACGCCGAGATCGAGCGCGCTCTGGCTGGTCCACTTGCCGGTGCCCTTCTGGGCCGCGCGGTCGAGCACCATGTCGACCAGATCGTTGCCGGTCTCGCCGTCCTTCTTGAGGAAGATCTGGGCGGTGATCTCGATCAGGTAGCTGTCGAGCTCGCCGGTATTCCATTCGGCGAAGGTCGCGGCCAGCTCGGCGTTGGACATGCCGGCAACGTGCTTGAGCATGGCGTAGCTCTCGGAGATGAGCTGCATGTCGCCGTATTCGATGCCGTTGTGCACCATCTTCACATAATGGCCGGCGCCGTCCGGGCCGATGTAGGCGACGCACGGCGTGCCGTCCGGCGCGCGAGCGGCGATCTGCTCGAGGATCGGCGCGACCATGTCGTAGGCCTCGCGCTGGCCGCCGGGCATGATCGACGGCCCATTGAGCGCGCCTTCCTCGCCGCCGGACACGCCGGTGCCGATGAAGTGCAGGCCGGATTCGGCCAGTTCCTTGTTGCGGCGGATGGTGTCCTGAAAGAAGGTGTTGCCGGCGTCGATGAGAATGTCGCCGTCCTCGAGCAGCGGCTTGAGTTGTTCGATCACCTTGTCGGTGCCGGTACCGGCCTTGACCATCATCAGGATCCGGCGCGGTTTTTCCAGTGACGCTACGAAGTCCTCGAGCGAGAACGTCGGCACCAGATTGCGGCCCGGCGACTCGGCGATCACTTCGTCGGTCTTCTCGCGCGAGCGGTTGTAGACCGAGACGGCATAGCCGCGGGACTCGATGTTCAGCGCAATATTGCGGCCCATTACGGCCATGCCGATCACGCCGATCTTCTGTTTGCTCATGACAACGTCCAGTAGGGGAAACACAGAGAAAATACCGAAAAAACCCCGCCCTTGTCTGGGCCATATCGCGACGCGGCGGTCTCGGCGCGCGGCGCTTTGCACGGAGGATGCATCACCTGGCCGGGATATCCGTGTGATCATGGGACCAGGAAACGGCGTCTGGCGCCGCGAGTACGGCGCCGTCCGGCGGAGTCGTTCCGGGAGAGCAACGTGCAGATATGGGTGGATGCGGACGCCTGTCCCGTCGCAGTGAAACAGACGCTCTATCGCGCGGCCAGGCGCACCGGCACGGCCGTGACGCTGGTCGCCAATCGCCCGTTGAAGGTGCCGCGTCTGCCGCAGGTCAGCGCCGTGCAGGTGGCCGCGGGCTTCGACGTGGCCGACGACGAGATCGCCCAGCGTCTGGAAGCCGGCGATCTGGTTGTCACCTCGGACATCGCGCTGGCGGCGGCCGTCCTGGAACGGGGCGGCGCCGCGCTGAGCCCGCGTGGCGAGGTCTTCTCGGCCGATGACATCGCGGCCAAACAGACCATGCGCGATTTCATGGACACGTTGCGCGGCAGTGGTATCCACGGCGGTGGCATGCCGCCGCTGGGCCCGCGCGAACGTCAGGCGTTTGCCAACGCACTGGATCGCTGGCTCGCACAGGCGCGCAAATCCTGAGCCGATCACCCGTTCGCGCGCGGAATTTGCGCAACAATCCCGGGTTTTTGGTCGCCGGCGAAATAAATCGAACGCCGGTTTGCCGCCGGAAAGGGGCGTCGGCGATGGCCGGCCCGACATGGCGGGGCGGCGTTATTTCATTTATAAGTTTCTGAAAAATATTATTTATTTCTATGCGGGCAGCGATGGAGGCCGAGTCGCCCCGGGCCGGCCGGCCGGCGAAATACCCCGGCCCGGCCGGTTGCCGTGCAATAAAGCGTTCGTGCATGCGCCGACATCCGCGTATGGTGGGACCCGCAGGCAACTGCATTAATCAAAATCGGTTAGATACCAAGAGTAAATTATGTCCAAAGGCACAGTGAAGTGGTTCAGCTCCGAAAAAGGCTTCGGCTTTATCGCTCCTGAAGACGGCAGCAACGATCTGTTCGTGCATCATTCCCAAATTCAGAGCGGCGGCGGTTTCGCCACGCTCAACGACGGCCAGGCCGTCGAGTTCGAAGTTGGCGAAGGCAAGAAGGGCCCCTGCGCCAACAACGTGGTCCCGCTCTAAGTAGCGATTCCACGCAGGAACGAAGGCGGGCCGGGGTTTTCCCCGGCCCGTTTTTTTTGCCCGGCGTTCCGGCTTCGGTCCTACGCCGACGGTGCTGACGAAACCACGCCCGTCGAGACAGCCCTGGCCAGCATCCCGTCCCGGAACCCCTTGATGCCAGCGTGGCCGTTGTCGCCCCGGGTGATCTCGTTGAAGGGCAGGCGGGGAGGTCGCTTCGTACAACTCGCGGGTCAGCCTGCTCACCGGCTGTTACCCGTCATCGGCCCTTGCTCTAATTCGCCCGGCCGACGAGGGCGACGAATACCGAGTAGGCCACTGAGGTGCGGCCGATCATCGCCTTGTTCCGTTGCAAGATGATCTGATAGCTGTCGGCGAGCCGATGCTCGCGATCCCCTGCGATCAACTCAAAGGCATTCTCAAACCGCGTTTTCTGCCGGGCGGCGGCTGACGGTGCCCGCCTGCCTCACAGCCGAATCCACCAGGCGAGCCCGATCAGAACGACGTCGACGGCGACCAGAAGGTAGGTATTCGTGATAAACCAAGGGTCGATCATTAACAGCGTACCGACCATCCAGGGCATGATCGCTTTCTGGCGACTGCCGTAGGTGAAAAAGCCGATCCCGACCGCGCCGAACAGTAGGCTCCAGATCATCAATGCCGAATCGTTCATGCCGTGGCCGGACTGTGAAGTGGACAGGAGCCGTCATGGTACGGCAGCGCGCCGGTTTGCCGGCTATCGACCGGGGCCGCGCTTTCGGGCACTATCGCATCGTCACCACTGCCGCGGCGCGGCTATTCCATTGCCCATGCATCCGTGTATGACCTGTGGCGCGTGCTGCGCCACGTATCGTGTGGCCTTTCACTGGCTGGAAACCGAGGCATCGCCGAGCCACGAAGGTGTGCCGGCCGCCCTGACCGAAGCCCTCGATCCGCACCGCCTGGTGATGCGGGGAACGCGCAATGCGCCGACGCGTTGTGTGGCCCTGGCGGCCGAGATCGGTCGCGCCGCGCACTGTCGTATCTATGAGCGCCGGCCGAGCGTTTGCCGCGAGGTCGCGGCGTCCTGGGAATTCGGGCAGGCCAGTCCGCAGTGTGACCGCGCGCGCTCGGCGCACGGGCTGGTGCCGCTGACGCCGGCCGACTGGCCCGACCTGGCGCGCCCCGCGGCCAACGAGCACGGCAATCACCGCGACGACGAGCCGCCGTCGCCTGCCCGCCCGCCGTTCGCTGCCTAGCTCGCGCACCTGAAGCAGCAATGCCTTGATTCTACTTTTCATTTGCGCTCAGTCGCGTGTATTTGCGGACAAAATGCCCAGCGGATGCAGCCCGCTGCGTGTCGGACATGATCAAGACAGGCCTCAGAGGCCGGGTTCCGGCCGGCACGCGACGGCCGGACGGCATGTTTCATGCTTCGGTGCCGATGTCATATTGGCGAATGGGCGAATCGTCAACGCACGAAGTCCCCTGCTAATGTGATCACGATCCGGCGTCGCCGGATTCGGGGGTAAGCCAGAATGCCAGGACGCCAGTTCCGAGATGGGTCAACGCGAGATGTCGATGCGTCGTCGCGCTCCGTTGCCGTGCGTGCTGGATGTGTTTGCCCGCCCGGGTCCCGTGGCCGGTAACGATCGACAATTCAGGCACAACGGGAGTCCGTGCGATGAGCGAATCAGCCAATCATAATCCCACCCTGGAACGGAGCCTCGGGCTCGGTTCGGTGGTGCTCACCGGGGTGGCCTATATGGCGCCGATGATCGTGCTGGGCACGTTCGGCGTGGTGGCCGAGGCCTCCAACGGTACGGTGCCCACGGCCTATATCGTCACCCTGATCGCGATGCTGTTCACGGCGTACAGTTACGGTCGCATGGCGCGCGCCTATCCGGTCTCCGGCTCGGCCTATACCTATGTCGGCAAGGGCATCGGGCCGAAGCTCGGCTTTCTCGCCGGCTGGCTGATCCTGCTGGATTATTTCTTCCTGCCGCTGGTGATCTGGCTGATCGGGGCCGCGTTTCTCTCGCCCGAGTTTCCGGGGGTGCCGAACTGGGTGTGGATCGTCGCCTTCATCGGGCTGACCACGGCGCTCAACATCATCGGCATCAAAGTGGCCACGGGCGTGAATTTCGTACTCATGGCGTTCCAGATCCTGGTGCTGGTGATCTTCGTGGCCCTGAGCTTCGGCCATTTCTTCGCCGGCGATACCGGCGCCACGGCGCTCACGCCGTTCTTCAATCCGCACACGTCGGTGGCGGCGATCTCCGCGGGCGCGGCGCTGGCGGCCTATTCCTTCATCGGTTTCGATGCCGTGACCACGCTCACCGAGGAAACCAAGGATCCGAAGCGCAATATCCCGCGGGCGGTGATCATCACCGCGCTGATCGGCGGCGTGGTGTTCATCATCACCAGCTACGCGGTCGAGCTGGCGCATCCGGGCACGCACTTCAAGGAAACCGACTCGGCGGCCTACGAAATCGCGATGACGATCGGCGGCAATCTGTTCGCCTCGTTGTTCATCGCCGGCATGGTTGTCACCCAGTTCGCCTCCGGCATCGCCGCCCAGGCCACCGCCTCGCGCCTGTTGTTCGCCATGGGCCGTGACGGCGTACTGCCCAGGCGCGTGTTCGCCTTCGTGGCACCGAAGCTGCACACGCCGGTGTTCAGCATTGCGTTGATCGGCATCGTCGGCCTGGCCGCGATCGGCATGAGCGTGAGTACCTCGACCTCGTTCATCAACTTCGGGGCGTTCAGCGCCTTCACGCTGGTTAACCTGAGCGTGATCGTGCACTTCTGGCGCGAACGCTCGCATACCAGCGTCGGTAACGTGTTTGGCTGGTTCATCGTGCCGCTGCTCGGTGCCGCGGTCGATGCCTATCTGCTGTTCAGCCTCGATACGCCCGCGCATGTCGTTGGCGGGATCTGGCTGGTGCTCGGCCTGGCCATGCTGGCCTGGCTGACGCGCGGCTTCACCCAGGCGCCGCCGGAGATGGCGATCGGGGAATGATGCAGATCGCCCGCGGGCCGAGCGGCCGCGGGCGGCGTGTCGGTTGGCACAAGTCTGTAGGTCGGCATCGGTGGATGGGCGCCCGGTGTCCCGGGCTCGGGTTGGCCGTACATGCGCCGGCCATGGAGGCTGCAGCGGATCGGCCGGTGCCGCGCCTACGCAGGGTCGGCGTCGCTCGCTGGTCGGGTTGGTATGTTCCCGGGCCGCACGGCCCCTCATGATCGGTCCGGTGACATCCATTCGGTCCGGCGCGCGGCGCCGGGCTGCCTATCCTCGATTCGCATATCGCCCGCGACGTATCTCCAGGGATCGGAATCGGGTCGTTTTTCCTCGAAATTCCTGCCGCACGCGCCGGCATTGCGCGCTGAAATTCCTTTCGCCCCGGGCGTTCGATAATTGCGGGGATAGCGGCCTGACCGCGGCGTACAGCCGGCACCGCGGGCATGGGGCCTGCCGACGTGGCGCGATGTTTGCTGCCTGTCGACAGCGCGACTGACGCTGAATACGACAAAGATGGTACAGAGTTTGCTCGCGTCAACGCGCATGCTCAATGTGGCATTTTGATTAACTCGATAAACAGAATAAAGGGAGATTCCATGATCAATAAAAAATGGATCGCGGTCGCCGCTCTGGCCGCCGGCTGTGCACCGTTGGCGGCCATGGCCGCTCAGACGCCGCTGCGTCTTGGTGCAGTACTGGCCTTGACTGGCGACCTGCAGTCCCAGGGCGGGCCAGGCCTGAACGGCGTCAAACTCGCCGCGCAGGAAATCAATGATGCTGGCGGCGTGCTCGGCTCGCCGGTCAAGATCTATTCGGGGGATACCCAGACCCTGCCGCAACCGGGCGTGGCGGCGGCGCAGAAGCTGGTGAACGCGAACAGCGTGGTGGGCCTGGTGGGCGCCATGTCCAGCGGCGTGACGATCCCGATCGCCCTGTCGGTAAGCAAGCCAAACCATATTCCACAGATTTCGACCGCGTCCACGTCGCCCAAGATCACCCATCTGGATGACGACGACTATTTGTTCCGCACCATTCCTTCGGATGCGTTCCAGGGCGTGGCGTTGGCCAAGGTCGTGCACGACGCCGGCGTGAACAAGGTCGGCATCATCTATGTCAACAACGATTACGGCGAAGGGCTGAAGGATGCCTTCGCCAAGGCCTACAAGGCCGATGGCGGCAGCGTCGTGGCCTCGGCCGCCTATGAACAGAAACAGGCCTCCTACGATGCGGAAATCAGCCAGGCCTACGGCGACGGTTCGACCCAGTCGCTGGTGCTCATCGGCTATCCGGAGAACGGTCAGACGATCCTGCGTCAGTCGTTGGAAGGCGGTAAGTTCAACCGGTTCTTCTTCGCCGACGGCATGAAATCGACGACGCTGGTAAAGAATCTGGGCGCGAAGTACCTCAACGGTTCGCTGGGTACGGTCCCGCAGGCCAATACCGATACGCCGGCGGCCAAGCATTTCGAGGCGGCTTACAAGAAGGCCTACGGTCAGTTGCCACCGCAGCCCTATATCGACACCGCCTATGACGCGACCTATCTGCTTGCGCTCGCCGCCGAGGACGCCAAGACGACCACCGATAGCAAGGCGATCAAGGATCATCTGCGCGACGTGGCGGATCCGCCCGGCGTCAAGATCTATCCCGGCCAATGGAAGAAGGCGGTCAAGCTGCTGCAGGCCGGCAAGAAAATCGACTATGTCGGTGCCGCCGGTGACGAGAACTTCGATCAGCATGGCGATGTCGCCGGCAGCTACGCGAAGTGGGCCATCAAGAACGGCAAGATCCAGACGGTCAATATTTTCACGCCGTCCAAGCAGTAGACGATCGACATCGCGATCGCAGACGACCCGACCCCGCTGGATCGGGTCGTCTGCGTTGGCGCGATGTGCCGAGGGCGCGCATCGTCGCCTCTCCGTGTGCAGGCAGGTAGCGCGGGCGGTGGCGGTTGGCGGTGCGCGGTGTTCCGATTCGTTGGACGGGTCCCGCTTTGATAAAAATCGAGAAGATATCCAAGTCGTTCGGCGGTATTCGTGCCGTCAATGAATGCTCATTCGAGGTCGCCAAGGGCAGCATCACGGGGCTGATCGGGCCCAACGGCGCCGGCAAGTCCACCCTGTTCGGCATCGTCGCCGGCTTCATCAAGCCCGATTCGGGGCGCATCCTGCTCGATGGCGAGGACGTCGCCGGCGTCGCGCCGCACCGGCTGTTCCGGCGCGGCCTGGTACGCACGTTCCAGACGCCGCACGAATTCTCGCGCATGACCATTCGCGAGAACCTGATGCTCGTGCCCGAAGGCCAGAGCGGCGAGAGTCTGCTGCAGTCCTGGCTGCACTGGGGGCAAGTCAAGGCTGAAGAGCACGCGCTGCTGGACCGGGTCGACGATGTGCTCGGCTTTCTCAATCTCGCGCACGTGGCCGACCAGAAGGCGGGCAATGTCTCCGGCGGCCAGAAAAAATTGCTCGAGCTTGGTCGCACCATGATGACCGACGCCAAGGTGGTGCTGCTGGACGAGCCCGGCGCAGGGGTCAATCGTACGTTGCTGGCCACGCTGGCCGAGGCGATCGAGCGGCTCAATCGCGAGCGCGGCTATACCTTCTGCGTGATCGAGCACGATATGGACCTGATCGGACGCCTGTGCGATCCGGTCGTGGTCATGGCCAACGGTAGCGTGATCGCGCAGGGCGATTTCGACAGCGTGCGCAGTAACCGGCAGGTCATCGATGCCTATCTCGGCGGCGAGGCGGCCTGATGAGTGAGCGCAATCAACCCATGCTGGCGGTCGAGAAGGTCAGCGGTGGCTACGGCGACGTCAACATTCTGCACGACGTGGACCTGGAAGTTCGGGCGGGCGAGCTGGTGGTCATCGTCGGCCCCAACGGCGCCGGCAAGTCGACCCTGATGAAGGCCGCCTTCGGCCTCGTGCGGATCAATGCCGGCAGCGTACGCCTGGCCGGTGAGGACATCACCAACGTCAGCCCGGACCGGCTGGTGCACAAGGGCATGTCCTACGTACCGCAGGAACGCAACGTGTTCCCGACGCTCAGCGTTCAGGAAAACCTGGAGATGGGCGCCTATATCCGCAAGGATGACGCGCGCCCCCAGATGGAGCGCATTTTCGATCTGTTCCCGCGCCTCAAGGAGCGTCGCCGCCAGCCGGCGGGGCTGATGTCGGGCGGCGAGCGCCAGATGGTGGCGATGGGCCGCGCGCTGATGATCGAGCCGAAGCTGCTTTTTCTCGACGAACCCACCGCTGGTCTGGCGCCGGCCTACGTGCATCAGGTGTTCGACTGGATCAAGGAGATCAACGCACAGAACATCAGCATTCTCATGGTGGAGCAGAACGCCAAGCAGGCGCTGCGCATCGCCGATCGCGGCTACGTGCTGGCTACCGGTCAGAACCGGCACGAGGATACCGGCGCAGCCCTGCTCGCCGATCCGGAAGTCGCGGACATGTTCCTGGGGGGACGATAGGGATGGACATACTGCAGCTGACCTACAACGGCATCGTGCTGGGCAGCATTCTGGCGCTCGGCGCGATCGGGCTGACCATGATCTTCGGCGTGCTGCGGTTTGCGCATTTCGCCCACGGCGACCTGATGACGGTGGGGGCCTACATCGCCTTCACTTTCGTCCACTGGCTGGGCTGGCCGCTCTGGCTGGCCGCGCTTCCGGCGATCATTCTGACCTCGGTGATCGCGGTGATTCTCGACCAGCTGTTCTACCGTCGCATGCGTCGCGTGGCACCGGTGATCCTGCTGATCTCCTCGTTTGCGACCGCGCTCATGCTGCGCGCGCTCGTCCAGATCATCTGGGGCCCGGACAACCAGGTCTACGAGACCGGCATCAGCATTCCCTATCGCGTGGCCGGTCTCGTGGTCACCCCGGACAGCCTCAAGGTGCTCGTTGGCGCGGTGGTGATGGTGGTCGTGGTGCATCTTTTCCTCGCCCATACCAAGATGGGCAAGGCCATGCGCGCGATGAGCGATAACGTCGATCTGGCGCGGCTGTCGGGTGTGCCCGTCAAACGGGTGATCTTCTGGACCTGGGTGTTCGCCGGGGCGCTGACCGCGGTCGCCGGCATTCTGCTCGGCATGGACACCCGCCTGATCCCGACCATGGGCTGGAACACGCTGCTGCCGATCTTCGCCGCGACCATCCTGGGCGGCGTCGGCCGGCCCTATGGCGCCATTCTCGGCGGCCTCGTCATCGGTCTGGCGATGAATTATTCTGTACTGATCATGCCCTCGGCCTACAAGCTCGCCGTGGCGTTCGTCATCATGATCGGCGTACTGATCCTCCGCCCGCAGGGCCTGCTCAAGGGCATCAGTCTATGAGTTACCTCGGTCTTTACCATTACGGCCTGTACTTTCTCGCCACGGCCGGCATCTTCGGCATCCTGGCCCTCGGCCTGAACCTGCAGTGGGGTCTGTCGGGCGTGTTCAACCTCGGCATCGCCGGCTTCTTTGCCATCGGGGCCTATGCCAGCGCGCTGCTGACCGGTGCACCGGACCCGGAGCACTGGGGCGGCTTTTCATTGCCGCTGCCGGTGGGCGCGATCGCGGCGATGATCATGTCGGGGGCAGTGGCCTTTGTCATCGGCGCCGCCACGATCCGCTTACGATCGGATTATCTCGCCATCGCAACGCTGGGCATCGCCGAAATCATCCGTCTGGTGATCAAGAATACCGGTGATCTGACCGGTGGCGTGCGCGGCATCGCCGGTATTCCGTCGCCGTTTCATGCCGACAGCCAGCTGGTACTGCTGATTGTCGTGCTGGTCGTGATCGTTGTGCTCTACTGGCTGGTCGAGCGGGCGCGGGTTTCGCCCTGGGGGCGCGTGCTGCGTGGTATCCGCGAGAACGAAGACGCCGCCATGGCGGCGGGCAAGTACGTCACGCGGTTTCGGCTCGAGGCATTCGTGGTCGGGTCGGCCTTCATGGGCCTCGGCGGCGCGCTCTATGCCAGTTCCATCGGCTTCATCAGCCCGGAAGCGTTCCGGCCGGAATACGGCACGTTCCTGATATGGGTGATGCTGATCGCCGGCGGCAGCGGCAACAACGTCGGCGTGTTGGTAGGTACCTTTCTGGTGTGGCTGGTCTGGTCGTTCTCCAGCCTGTTGACCGACCTCTTGCCCGGCGGGCTCGCCACCCAGGCCGGCGCCGTGCGGATATTTCTGATCGGTCTGCTGCTGCAGGTCATTCTATTGGTTCGCCCGGAAGGCCTGTTTCCGGAAAAATCGCCCCGGCTGATCGGGCGATCCCGCGCCGACGCCAAAAGCCGGCACTCGCCACGCGAAAGCTGACGCCGCGCCAGATTCGACGTCTCGGTGTCGGGCCGAGATCGATTGGAACGCGTGATATCAGTCCGACATGGCGCGCCCGCGGTGGCCACAGGCGCGTGAAGTCGACGCGGAATTTCCCGGCCCTAGGGCCTGTTGCCGTTTTGTACACGTGCCGCGTTGGAGACCGCAAATCCGTCGAGACAAGGCGCGCGTCGCCGGTCGTGGCGAGCCACGATCAAGACGCGCAACGCCGTATCGGCGGATTTGCGGCCCAACCCTTCGGGCCAAGCGCTGTTTTGCGGCAATACAGCGTTGTAGCTCTCTCACGTAGAACGACTACGCTACGTTCGCTACGCCTCGTCTTGCCGCAAAACTGCGCTTGGCGCGGACGCGGACGAAACGGCAACAGGCCCTAGTCCGGCAAACGGGGCACGGGCAGCCGCCAGCCGTGGCGCAGCGCCATGAAGCGCAGGCCGAAGCACAGGGCGGCGCCGGCAATGGCCGTAGCCGCCGGCGGTAGCGCCAGAACCGCGCCGAGTACGACCACCGCGGCCCCCGCGAGCGCAGCCACGGCATAGAGTTCGGCGTGCAGCACCGCCGGGATGCGCGCCAGCAGAATATCGCGCACGATGCCGCCGCCGATCCCGGTGAGCATGCCGAGCACGGCCGCCATGATCGGGTGCAGGCCGAAATCCAGCGCCTTGCGGGCGCCGACCACGGCGAACAACGCCAGGCCGGCGGCATCGAAGATCGAGACCGGGCTCTGGATGCGTTCGACCCGACGGTGGCCGAAAAAAGCCACCAGCGCCGCGATCAGCGATACCACCACATAGCGCCAATGGCCGATCGCGGCTGGCGGCGTCGCGCCGATGAGGACGTCGCGCAGAATGCCGCCGGCGTTGCCGGCCGCGAACGCCAGTACGGCGACGCCGAATATGTCGAGCCGCTTGTTCACGCCGGCCATCGCGCCACTGATCGCGAACACGAATGTGCCCGCCAGATCCAGCACGGGTAGCAGCTGGTTCAAGCGCTGCGTCCGGTCGGCGCCTGCGGGCGATGATGGCCGCTGCGTTGTCGAACCGCGAATCGCGCCACGCAGCCAGTCACGATCATCCGTACATCATCGAACCGGGCCTCGAGTTCGTCGCGCAGGCCAATCAGGCTGTCGTCGACGTTGTCGAAGATGCCGCGGGCGTTGTAGAGCGCCATCAACCGTGTCGCCGCGGACGAACGACGTACGCCCTCGGACAGGATGGTGGCGCCGAACAGCACGCCGCCCGGCGCCAGATAGGGCATCAGGTGATCGAAGGCGCGGGCCTTGTAGGTCATCGGCCCAGGCAGGCAGTGCAGCAGGTAGTTCATCGCGATCGAACCGAAGGGCTCGGTCTCGACCGTGATCTGGGCCAGCACATCGACACGCTCGGTGCGCGGTTCATGGCGGGCGATGCGCGCCCCAGCATGCGCCAGTGTCTCGGCGTTGAGGTCGAACAGCGTCAGACGCGGCCTGGGCACGGGGAAGTGGCAATGGTCGAGGAAATAACCGGTGCCGACGCCGACGTCGAGATGGGCGGCGGCCACGTGGCGATCGTAATCGGCGCGCAGTCTGGACGTCGGGCAGCGCCAGACCCAGCGGTTCGAGGCTCGCAGCACTACGGTGTCGTAAAGTGCCAGATTGCGCCGGGTATGGATGGCCTGGCCGGCATGCGAGGACGGGGTCGGTACGTTCATGGTGTGGGCACGTGCAGGGGGGTCAGATTCGCTTGCGACCCCCGGCGCGGTCAAGGCTGGCGTCGGCGTGGCACCGAGCGACATGGCAACGGTCGCTCAAAGCAGCAGTTCCGGCCGGAACAGGGCGCGCCTTTCGATCATGTCGCGCGACAACCGGAACACGCCGTCGCCGGTGTAACGCAGCATCTCGGGCACTGGCGGGGTCGTCGCGACACGGGCCTTCACGATCTCGAATACATGGGCCTGTTGCCGTTTCGTCCGCGTCCGCGCCAAGCGCAGTTTTGCGGCAGGACGAGGCGTAGCGAACGTAGCGTAGTTGTTCTACGTGAGAGAGCACCAACGCTGTATTGCCGTCGTGTCGTTAATCTTGGGGCGCTTGTCCCTTCGGGTTGGGCCGCCCATAAAATCAGCCAGGGTCCCGATACGGCGTTGCGCGTCTTGTCTCGACGGATTTGCGGTCTCCAACGCGGCACGTGTACGAAACGGCAACGGGCCCTACGAAATCGTAGCCGGCCACCAGGGTGTCGTCGTGTAACCGGCACTCGAAGCAGACATGGCACTCGCCGATCAGCGGTGCATCGACGCGCTCGGCCTCGATCGCGGTCAAGCCGAAGGCGCTGAACTTGTCGATCTCCCGGCCTGTGGTGTTGCCGACACGACAGACCGTGTCGACGAGATCGGCGCTCGGGACGTTGATCCCGCAGACGCCCGAAGCGCGGATCAGACGATGGCTGTGGTTGCCGCCCGAAATCATCAGCCCCACCAGCGAAGGCGAGAACGAGAGAATCGTGTGCCAGCCGAGCGTCATGATGTCGTGCTCGCCGGCATGACGGCACGACAGCAGGACCACCGGCCCCGGCTCCAGGTCGCGACGCGCCTGGGTCACCGGGAAATCCTGTTTGTCCGAAACGATCATGCCCTGTACTCGTGCGGAGGATCGCCGTTCGGTTTTAGCGGGATCGCCAAGGTCGTGCAATGGCCCCGGGGCTGGGCGCGGCACGCTGAGGCCGGCGCGGTATCGTTAATTACGGCCGCCGGCCGGCGAGCGATATGCAATGCAACTTATTGACTATAAATTGAAATACCATTTTTATTCCGGTCGAGTCATTCGTTCGAATTGCTTTTTTAAAGGGAGCAGCGTAATTACTGTTTCCCTTGAATAAAACGGACGGCCATATGCCGCGACAGGAGAACTCGATGCGTTTCATACAGCGCCCCGCCCATACGTCATTCATCGCCATCGGCCTGGCGGCCGGCGCGCTCGGCCTCATGGCCGCGAGTGTCGCGGTTGCCGCCGATACGAGCGATGCGCAGCCGGCCACCGGCGCGGCGTCCCTGCACGAAAAGGCCGGAACGCCCGGCAGCAATGCCATGACCTCGCGCATGGCGCCGACGCAGAATACAACCGGGTCGGGTGCCAACCCGGCCGCGAACAAAGCGCCCCGGATGGGCGGCAACGCGATGAGCGGCAGCAGCGGTCAGATGAAATCCGGCGCCGGCCACACGTCGATGCTGCCGCGGATGGCGCCCACGCAGAATACCAAGGGCTCCGGTCGCAATCCCAAGGCCAATAGCCTCAAGACCCAAAGCTAACCCTGGTCTGTCGCCTATCCCGAGAGCCGGGTCATTCGCCCGGCTTTTTTGGGCCGCGGCCTGGCCACGAAGCGGCAACGGCCACCCGCAGGCCCTAATCGGGCTTGTCGGTTCGGCGCTTGATGCAACTCCAGATGCCTTGATAGTCAGGGGCCCAGCGGTCCCGGCAGTATTGGGCGGCCTTGGCGGCCGGCTTGTCGGGTATGCGGCCCTGGTCCAGCATCTTCTCGCTCAGGTCGTGCTGGGCCAGGAACTGCCGGAATTCCAGCTGGTTGCGATTCTGAAGCTGCTGGCAGAGTAGATAGGTATTGTGATCGTTGGGCCATTGCCGCAGGCAGTACTGGCCCGAAGAAGTGGCCGCGGCGGCGCTTGCCGGGACCAGCATGGCGCCGGCGACCAGCAATGCAGCCAGCCCCGGGCACGCGCGCCCGGCGCGGTTTGACCGCTGCGGCGTAAATAACGAATTCATGTCCGTTTCCACCTGCCGGCGCCGCGAGGCCGCGGCGCGACCCCGATACATGTTTCATTGCCTGCAAGAGCAAGATGCGCCTTCCGCCCGGCGCGTGCAAGATGGCGCCAAGACAAGGAGCCCCGTATTCCGCCGGCGATGCGAAGCGCCGCGACCGCCGGTATTGCTATGTCGCCGGTTCGCTGAAACGCACGCAGGTACCGTCCCAGTACAACATGCGATCGGCACGAGACGCGCTGGCCACGATGCGTTCCGCGTTCGGGCGGTCGGTGGCGGCCATCCAGGCGCGGGCCTCGGACTCGCTGCGGCCGAAGCGCATATGTCGGGCGACCAGCCAATGCTCGCGACGGGCGGTTTCGACATCGAGATACCAGACGGCGTCGAGCTCGGCGGCGACAGCCGGCCAGGGGGCCTCGTCGAGCAGCAGATAATTGCCTTCGGTGATGACCAGCGGTGTGTCGGGCGGCACCGCCAGACTGGCGGCGATCGGCTCCTCGAGCTCGCGGTAGAAACCGGGTGCATAGACGATCTCGCCGGTGCCCGCGGCCGTGCGGATTCGGGCCAGCAGGGCACGATAGCCGTCGCCGTCGAAGGTGTCTGGGGCCCCCTTGCGCTCTGCCCGGCCCAGGATGTCCAGTTGCCGCTGCGACAGATGAAATCCATCCATGGGAATATTGGCGGCCCGGCCCGCCAGCGCGGCTGCCATTGCCGCGGCCAGGGTCGACTTGCCCGAAGCGGGCGCGCCGACCAGCCCCAGTATCCGCCGCTTGGGCCCGGCCGCCAGGGCGCGCACCGCGGCGAGGACGGCCGGGTCGATGGCGATGCGGTCGTCGATTGTGGCGTGGCTCATGGCAGCTGTCCTGATGCGGGGGCCTTGGCCCATTCGTCGTTTCAACGTCAAGTATGCCCAGCCGGGCCCGGGTCGCAACGTACCAGTCGTTTATTGTGCACAAAGTTCAGTCAAGGGCCTGACGGCGCGAGTGCGCGCGCAAATGAATCAGCAGTGCCTTGATCTTCCGTCTTATTCGCGTGCATTGGCGGACAAAATGCCCTGGCTTATTCAGCCCGCGGCCTGTCGTACATCATCAAGACGGACCATGGCCTTGCGGGGCGGTTTCGGCTGACCGATATTGACCGGGTCATTCCGCCTGCAGCTTTTATTGCCATGTCGAACTCGACCGTCAACCCCTCGTCCGTGCCCGCCTCGGGCCGGGCCGCGCTGGTCACCGGCGGCGCCAGCGGCATCGGTTTCGCCGTTGCCGAAGCGCTTCGCGCGCGCGGCGACGAGGTACTCGTCGTGGACTTGCCGGCCGCCGATCACCGGCCCGTGGACGCCCTGGGGGCGTATTTCTTCGCCGCCGATCTCACCGATGGCCTGGCCTGCCGTGACGCGGTGGCGGAAGCCGTGCGGCGGTTTGGGCGGCTCGATATTCTCGTCAACAATGCCGGTATCCAGCATGTGGCCGACATTGAATCGTTTCCGGAAGCACGCTGGCGAATGATGATGGATCTGATGCTCACCGCGCCGTTCGTGCTCACCCAGGCGGCCTGGCCGCACATGCGCGCCGTTGGCTGGGGCCGGATCGTCAACATCGCGTCCATTCACGCCAAGGTCGCCTCGCCGGGCAAGGCGGCCTACGTAAGTGCGAAGCACGGGTTGATCGGTCTGACCCGGACCGCGGCGCTCGAGGGCGGCGCCCACGGCATCACCGTCAATGCATTGTGCCCGGCTTATGTTCGCAGCCGGCTGGTCCAGGATCAGGTCGCGGATCAGGCGCGTCTGCACGACATGAACGAAGACGATGTCATCCGCGAGATCATGCTGGCCGGCGCGGCGATCAAGCGATTGATCGAGCCGAGCGAAGTGGCCGCGACGGTGGCGTATCTCGCCTCGGATGCCGCGGCGGCGGTGACCGGCGCGGCCTGGGACATGGATCTCGGCTGGACCGCGCGCTGACGCCGGCGCGGATCGCCTAGGCAGCAAGGACGAACGGCAGCCTGCGGGCTGCCGTTGGCCGCGGGAAGCCCCCGCCTATTCGGCGATCATCACCGACTTGATATTGACGAACTCGCGCATGCCGAAGCCGCCGTGCTCGCGGCCGTAGCCGCTGTCCTTGACGCCGCCGAAGGGCAGTTCCGGTTGGGCCATGTTGAAGCCGTTGACGTTGACCATGCCGGTGTCGAACAGATCGCGGGCGATATGGGTGGCGCGGGCGCGATCGCCGGCGAACACGCCGCCACCGAGGCCATAGCGCGAATCGTTGGCAATACGGATCGCGTCTGCCTCGTCGGCTGCCCGGATCAGCACCGCCACCGGGCCGAACAGTTCTTCCTCGTAGGCCGGCGTGCCGGCGGCCACGTCCTCGAGCAGGGTGACCGGGTAGAAGCTGCCGGGGCCTTCGGGCCGCTCGCCGCCGAGCGCGCAGGTCGCGCCCGCGGCGATCGAGCGCTGGACCTGATCGTGCAGATTGTCGCGCAGGTCGGCGCGGGCCAGCGGGCCGAGCGCGGTGTTCGGATCGGTTGGGTCGCCGTACTCGATCGCCGAGAGCTGTTCGAACAACCGGCGGCGGAATTCGTCGTAGATCGCATCCACCACGATGAAACGCTTGGCCGCGATGCAGGTCTGGCCGGCATTGTAGATCCGGCCCTGGACGCAGGCCGATACGGCGCTATCCAGATCAGCGTCCGCGAGAATCATGTAGGCATCGTTGCTGCCGAGCTCGAGCACCGATTTCTTCAGACAGGCGCCGGCCTTGGCGCCGACCGCGCGGCCGGCAGCCGGGCTGCCGGTCAGCGTGACGCCGCGCACATGGTCGTTCTCGATCAGGCGTGCGGTCTGGTCGGTGTCGATCAGCAGCACCGTGAACACGCCGTCCGGCAGGCCGGCATCGGCGAACAACCGCTCCAGCGCGAGCGCGGTGCCCCAGACGTTGGGCGCATGCTTGAGCAGCACGGCATTGCCGGCAATGATGCTGGCGATGGCATAGCGCACGACCTGATAAACCGGAAAATTCCAGGGCTGGATGCCCAGGATCACGCCCATCGGCTGGTAGGTGATCAGACCCTGGCCGCCGTCGAACGCGCGTTCTTCGTCGCCCAGCACGTCGGCCGCGTGGTCGGCGCTGTAATCGCAGATCGCCGCACACAGGCCGGTTTCCCCGCCGCACTGGGAGATCGGCTTGCCCATCTCGCGGGTCATCAGCTCGGCCAGTTCGTTCTCGCGCTCGCGCAGCAGCTCGCCGATGCGGCGCACGATGTCGCCGCGTTCGGCCAGCGGCCGGGTCTTCCATTGTGCGAAGGCGGCATGGGCGGCGGTCACCCGGGCGTCGACGGTATCGTCGCTCATCAGGGGATAGGTCTCGATGACCTCGCCGGTCGCGGGATTGATGGTCTGAATGCTGCGTGCCACGGTCGGTTCCGGTGCTGCGAATGGTCGGCTCAGTGTACGCCGTAAAATGTGATCACAAAATATACGAGCTGTTGTTGGCGTGCTGGCGGTCCGCGTTCGATAATGCGGCGAAGACATACGGAGGGTGGCCATGACGACATTCTGGATCGTGATCGGGGTGGCCGTGGCGATCGCGATCGTGGCGATTGTGTTCTTCTGGTATCAGAACCAGCGTGCCAGGGCGTCGATGCGCCGGGTCGATCGCAGCAAGCTCAGGAATCTCGACGAAGACGGCTGGGACGACTGGTAGCGCTCAGCCCGCGGCCCCGGCCGGTTCGGCCAGCGGCGATTCGCCGTGCGCGAAGGCCTGAACATAGTCGGACAACGCCGAGGAGACCAGTTCCGCGCAGATTGCCGCCCGGATGACCAGCCGGCGCTCGGCCGGGTTGGTCCCTGCTTCGCCGTGGCCCCGCAGACGCTCCGCCAGATCGTGCATGGCGCGGGCGCGATCGCCGATCTGCGCGATCGAGCCGGGGCGGCGCCCGGCGAACAGGGCGCGCAGGGCGTCCAGCTCGCCGCGAATGTGCGCGTCCAGGCCGGGCGGCAGATTGATACGCTCGGCGAGCACCACCAGTGAACGCGCTTCCAGCCCGATGTTGATGGCCGCCAGTGCGGCCTGGCGCGCCGAGAAGCGGAACGGCTCGTCGATCTCATCGAGCGCCAGCGCATTCAGCCGGTCGTACATCCGGGTTTCGAAGCGTTCGCGGCTGTGCCGCCCGCCGCCGGCCAACTCGTCGAATACGCCCAGCATCTGTTCGCGCAGCCGCTGGCGCGGCGATACCGGCAGTACCAGCCGGAATGCCAGAACGGTCAACCCGATTGCGCCGAAAATGCCGAGCACGATCTGAATATAAGTGGTGAAACTGGGCAAGGCCCCGTTCTGGACATGCACCAGCAGCGAGAACATCACCACCGAGATCCGCCCCGGCAGCGCCAGCCCCGGGTCGGGCACCGCCATCGCCAGCCCGCCGACGAAAACCACGGGCAGCATCGCCAGCATCAACATGGCGTAGCTGGCGGCCTGCGGCAGGACCAGAAAATCGATCACGAAGGCGGCCGCTGCGGCCATGGTCAGGCCCTTGGCAAACCCGCCGGCGGCCGCGACCGGGTTGGGCAGGGTGGCGAAGATGGTGGTCAGCGCCGACAGCAGAATCATCAGCAGCACGGCCGGCAGCTGGTCGTGAAACTGCACCCAGAAAGCGCCGCCGAGCGATACGGCGGTGAGCGTGCGCAGGCTGTTGCGCAGCGCCTGACGCACGTCCATCGGCTGGCCGAATTCCGAGCGTCGGGAAATGTGATCACGCGGATGCTCACGCTCGGCGATCAGCAATCCGTGCGTCGTCATCGCCGCCCGGCCGCGGCTGGCCAAGCCCAGCGTTCGGCTCAACACCACGTAATCGGCCAGACTGCGAGCGTGGCCGTGTTCGGCGGGCTCGTCGGCCAACGCGCGGATGGCGTCGTGCGCTTCGTCGAACGCCCGTTTGGCACCCTGGGCGTCTTCGGGGTGTTCCGACAACCGATGCGCCGGCGCGGCGAGCGCGGCGACCGGACGGGTGTCGACGGTGTCGGTACGCCCGGCCAGGTAGATATGCAGCGACGAGGTTGCGCTGATCAGTGACAGAATGTCGTAATCCAGTCGCCGGGCGATCCGATCGAAGTTGGCGAACTGCGGGGCCTCGTAGCGCACGTATTGACGTGTCTGTTCGAGTGCAAGCGTCTGTGTTGCCAGCGCCTGCAGCGCGGGATGTGGGTCGTCCGTGCCGGCGACGCGCCCGGTCGTGGTCGATTGCCGTGACGATAATGCGGCCAGTCCGGCGAACTCGCGTCCCACATCCCGCAGCAGCGCGATCCGGCTGTTGAAGTAGTTGCGCATGCCGGTGGGCGGGGCGAACAGCACATTGACCACGGCGGTGACCATCGCCGCCAGCACGCATTCGGACACGCGCGCCACCGCGATATCGAACGGCGGCGAGGACAACGTGTGCGACAGCATCACCGTGACCCCGGCAATGAACCCGGCGATGGCGAAACCATAGGACAGATTGTTGCGCAGCAGATTGGCCCAGAACGCACAGAAGGCCACCCAGATCGCCAGCGCGGCGGCGCTGAGCGCGTAGTACTGGCCGAAAAAACCCATGATGGCCAGGCCCGCGCAGCCGGCCACGATCGTGCCCGTGGCGCGGGCGAAGCCGCGGGCCACGGCCATGCCGGGCACCGGCTGGATCATCACCGCCACCTCCAGCGAGGCCCAGTAGGGCCGGTCCAGCTGCAGCCACATCGACAGATAAAGCGCGAGTGCGATCGCCGTGCACAGCCGCAGCGAGAACAAGAGCTGGTCGATGGAAGGCGTGAGCAGCCAGGCCAGACGCGTCATGGCCGCTACTATGCCTGCGCCGCGGCGGCGGCGAAACGCGTCTCAGGCCTGCCGGGAGCGTGCCCGCTGTACGCTGAGCAGGGTGACGATGCCGATGATCAGGGCCATGCCGACGAGCTGCAGTGGCGCGAGCGTATCGCCCAGCACACCGACACCGAACAGCGCGGCGGTGACCGGCTCCATCATCGCGACCACCGAGGCCAGCACGGGCGAGGTGTCGCGCAGCCCGGCGACATACAACGGAAACGACAGACCGCCACCGGCCAGCCCCAGGGCAACGAAAAGCCCGACATCGGCGGACCCCAGCGCGGCGCCGGCGCGCCCGATATCGATCAGCGGCAGCAGTACCACCACGAATACCGCAAAGGCGATCGCCAGCACCGATGGCGGCCGGCCGTATCGGGTGGCCTGACCGAAGCCGAAGATGAACACGGCATAGGACAGCCCGCCGCCCAGCCCGGCGAGAATGCCGAGCCACGACAGCTTGGCGGGATCGACCTGGAAGACCCGGTTCAGCAGGACCACACCGAGAATGATCAGCGCCAGCGCGAGCAGTCGCGGCCAGCGCGGACGCTCGGTACGCATGACGAGCGCAGCGAGATACACGTAAAGCGGCGCGGTATAGAGCAGCGTCGCGGCGACCGCCACGCTGGTATGCGCGATGCTGATGCAGTAAAACCCCAGATTGCCGGCGACGCCCACGCCGGCGATCGCCGACGCGGCGAGCATGCGCCAGTCCGGCCGGCGATACCGCCCCGGCGCCAGAAGCCACCAGCCCAGGATGAGCGCGCCGCCGATCAGGCCGCGGCAGAAGGCCACGAGCAGCGGTGCCCGGCCATGCTCGATGAGCAGACCGGACAGCCCGCCCGATAGGCCCCAGAACGCGGCCGCCGCGATGATCAGAGGCGGCCCGGACAGCCGCGACATCGGCATGCCCTGCATCGAAGCCAGTGCGTCTATGCTGCCGCATCGGGCGCAGCGACTGAACCGAACAGGGTTGAACGCCGTTTTCAGCGGCGTTCAACGCGCCGGCCGGCGCTCGATCCGGGCCGGGCCGGCCGGTCAGATCAGAACTGCCACTGCATCACGATGGCGGTGGTGATCAGCAACGCCATGATCTGGTGGAACGCCACGATCGCGCCCGGGGCCTTGGGCTTGAGATTCACCGCCTGGAACAACAGGAAGCCCACGCCCACCTGCACCAGAACCAGCGCGAAGGCGACCGGATAGGTCGGCATGTACCAGCCCAGCGTACCGACCACCATCAGCCCGGCGATGCCATGCAGGGCCACGATCCATTGCGGCTTGCGCTCGGGCACGGTGAACTGGCCCAGCGCCTCGCCGAAGCCGCGCCCGCCGGTCACCACGCCGCCCATGAAGACGGCGAACAGCAGCGGATGGGTCGGGATGATGATCTTCAGATACAGCCCGAGCCCGATGTTGGCGTGCGCCAGCGGCAACAGATAGGCCATGAAAACCAGATAAGCGAGCAGGCCGTGGGTGCCGTGCACGATGGCCGGCGCGCGCCCGGCCAGCACATACAGCACGCCCATGCCGAACAGTGCCGTGGCCACGATCAAGCCGAGCCCGAGAAACATCTCGTAGGCCGGGTGCGTGATCGCGAGCGCCACGCCGACCAGGCCCACGAGTGTGGCCACCACACGGTGCGCGGCCTCGGGATCGCCGCGCAGCATGAGTACCACGATGTTCTTGGTATACGGCCAGCGCGTGCCCAGCGCCAGGCCGAAACCGAAGCCCTCGACGATGCTGCCGAGCATGATCAGCACCGCGGCGAACATGACCTGCGCGACCAGTAGCCCGTGCGCGAGCTGGCTGCGCACGCCGCCGCCGAAGGTCAGCCCGTGGTACAGCCCGAGAATCACGCCCACCGCGAGCAGGCCGCCGATGGCCAGCCCCACCGCGCGCACCAGCCAGGTCAACTCGCCTTCGACCACGTGATGGGGGTCGGTCGAGGGATCGCGCGATTGCTGCGCGGAACTCGCGTATTCGGAAGCCATGATATTCCTCGTCAGGATCAGTCGATGAGGTCGGCCGGCGCTCGGGGCGGCCATGATGTATTCGATGCCTCGCGCGGGCAACTGGGACGACGCGTGGCTCGCACGTGGCGATCCGGGCGGCCCCATGTGACCATGCCCGCGGGTATACGCGCACGGTCGCGTTTCGGAGGCAATCGACGCGTCATCCCGGGCGCCGACAACCTATTATGCACCGCGTTGCCGCCGCCGGCCGCGCCCGGCGGCGATTTGCGCGGCGGCCCGAGCGCGAAACCGTGGCCGATGGGCTTCGACGCCCGTGGCTGTGGGGCGCGCAAGCCCTGCCCCGGGGCTGCGATCCGGGCGCGCTCAGTGCATGGTCGGCGAGGGCGCGTCCGGATTGTCGATCAGGGCCTCGACGTCGGCCGGGCTGAACACATAGGTAGTGTTGCAGAAGTGGCACTGGGTCTCGATCTCGCCGCGTTCTTCGATCAGGCCGCGCAATTCATCGGCGCCGAGCTGGTGCAGGGCGACGCCGAAGCGCTCGCGCGAGCAGGTGCAGGCGAACATCACCGGCGCCGGGTCGAACAGCCGCGGTTGTTCCTCGTGGAACAGGCGATACAGCACGTCGCGGGCATCCAGGCCCGTGAGTTCGTCGTCCGTGATGGTGGCGGCGAGATGATTGAGCCGGTCCCAGGCATCCAGATCGGCATCCGTGGCCAGCGAGATTGATTCAGCCGGCAACTTCTGCAGCAGCAGACCGGCCGCGCCCTGATCGTCGGCCGCGAGCCAGAGCCGGGTCGGCAGTTGTTCGGACTGGGCGAAGTAGGTTTCCACGCAGCCGGCGATGCTCGGCTGGTCGAGGGCCACAATGCCCTGGTAGCGCCGTCCTTCGCGCGGGTCGAGCGTGATCACCACCTTGCCGTCGCCGAGCAATCCGTGCAGCGAGGTGTCGGCGAGGGCGGCCACGGCGTCGGGGTCGAAACGCGCGATGCCGCGCAGGCGCTGCGCGCGTTCGTGGTTGCCCGGATTGGACTCGGCCATCAACAGACTGACCGCGCCGTTGCCGCGGATCTCGATGCCGAGGGTGCCGTCGAGCTTGATCGTCGCGGTCAGCAAGGCGCAGGCCGCCAGCAACTCGCCCAGCAGGCGCTGGATGGGCTCGGGGTAATCGTGGTTGGCGAGTGCCTCGTGGTAGGTCGATTCCAGTTGGGCTATCTCGCCGCGAACGGCGGTGCCGTCGAAGAGAAAACGTTGCAGTTGATCGGCGGCCATGCGGTCGTGCTCCTGAGTCCTGTGTCGACGAGATAGGCATCGCGGGCCGGTTATTCAACGTCGTCGCCCGGGCCGGGCCTGTCGCATCCGACGCCGCGGATTGGTCGCCGCGATCGCGCCGTGCCGCTCAACCAGGGTTGTTGCCGATAACCATCCCCACCGCGCCGCTGACTGGCGGCCGTCGGGCGCCACAGGCCGTGATTGACAGGGGCACGAGCTTTCTGGCGGCAATGGTGCCGGCGCATGTGCCGGCAAGCCGGTTCGACAGCGGGTCCGGATCACGGTCGCCGTCTCGACTGGCATGCGCTTACGATAACACTGCGATATCGAGCCGGGCACGACGCCCGCGGGTCGACGCGGTGGCATGTCGCGCCCGTGCTCAGGCCGCGGGTAAACCGCACCCATACGTCAGGTCATGCGCGCTTCGCTTTCCCGCCAGAGCGCGGCGGCCAGGTCCATATCGCGGGCGGCGGCCGTGGTTCGCGCCGGGCGGCGCTTGACGAAGTATTCGCCGCTGGTATCGCCCGCTTGTTCGGCGGTCGCCAGCCAGATGCCGGTATCCGCCCCTTCGGCCGGGCCGATCAGCACAGGCCCGAGCAGGCGCTGGATCGGCGTCGGCAGTTCGCGCCAGAGCCCGGTGGCGACCGCGCCGGGATGGAAGCAGTTGACCGTGACCCGCGTATCCGCCAATCGGCGCGCCAGTTCGCGCGTGAACAGGATGTTGGCGAGCTTCGCCTGGCCATAGGCCAGCACCGCTGCCCAATGCCTGCGCGGCGCGTCGAAGGTCTCGAAGCGCAGCCGGCCCAGCCGGTGCGCCAGCGACGCGGTGATCACGATCCGCCCGGCGGGCGCGGCCACGACCGCCTCGCGCAGCCGCTGCACCAGCCGAAAATGGCCGAAATGCATGATGCCGATCATGGCTTCCAGCCCGTTCGGCAACGAGCGCGTGCCCTGGGTGTACAGCCCGGCGTTGAGAATCAGAACGTCGATGGTCGGCATGCGCTGGCGCAGTTGTTCGGCGAAGCGGTCGATGTCGGCGAAATCGCCCAGATCCAGCGCCATCGCCTCGATCCGGGCCGCGGGATGCGCCTCGCGGATCGCGCTGGCCGCGGCCTGCGATTTGGCCAGATCGCGCGAGGCGATGATCACGTGATCGCCACGAGCGGCCAGCGTGGCTGCCATTTCGCGGCCGATGCCGCTGTTGCCGCCGGTTATCAATACATTGCGCGCCATATCGAAGCCGCCCTGGCTACGGATGTTGTATTCGAATATACAAACATATGCGGACGCCGCGTACATCACACGATTTGCGGTCGCCAACGCGGCGCTCGCACGAAACGGCACCAGGCGCTAGGTGTCCTGTGCTGGCATGATGACTGTCCGCGAAAAACGAGGAGATCGACATGCTTGCCTGCGTGATTCATGGCGTCGGCGATCTGCGCCTCGACCCGGTGCCCGAGCGCAAGCTGGGCGCCCGAGAGGTGCGCCTGGCCCTGGCCTACGGCGGTATCTGCGGCTCCGACCTGCATTATTTCGCCGAGGGCCGGGCCGGCAATTCGATCCTGCGCGATCCCATGGTGCTGGGCCACGAACTGTCCGGACGGGTTGTGGAAACCGGTCCGAATGTCACCGATCTCGCCATCGGCACGCCGGTGGCCGTCAATCCGGCGCTGTCCTGCGGTGTCTGCCGGATGTGCCGGGCGGGCCGCACGAATCTGTGCTTTTCCATGCGTTACATGGGCAGCGCGGCCTGTCGCCCGCACACCGAGGGCGGCTTCGCCGAGCGCCCGGTGGTTGACCGCAGCCAGTGCGTCGTGCTGCCCGATGAGGCCGATCTGTCGCGCGCGGCGCTGGCCGAGCCGTACGCCGTCGCCGCGCATGCCGTGAACCGGGCCGGGGTGGCCGGGGCGCGGGTGTTGGTTACCGGCGGCGGCACTATCGGTGCCTTGACCGCCATCGCCGCCCTGCGTGCCGGCGCCGCGGGCGTGACCGTGGCCGATATCCAGCCGGCTGCGCGCGAACGTGTGGCCGATCTGGCCGATGTGGCGGTGCTGGACGCCGCAGACGAGGACGCGATCGCAGCCATCGCTGCTGATCCGGCCTTCGACGTGGCGATCGAGGCGGCCGGGGCGGCGCCAGCGCTGAATACGGCCATGGCCTGCGTCGAGCCCGGCTCGCGCATCGTGCAGGTCGGGTTTCTGCCGACCGCCGGGGTGGATCTGAACCGTTTGCTCACGCGCGAGATCGAGCTGCACGGCAGCTATCGCTTCGTCGACGAATTCGAGGGCGCCGTGGCCGCGGTGCTGGAAGACGATCGCCTGGCCTGCGCGATCACTGGCACCCATGCGTTCGATGATGCCGAAGCCGCCTTTGCCAGTGCCGCCGACAAGACGTGCCATCTCAAGGTCATGATCGCGACCGAGAGCTAAAGCGGGCCGCGCCGGGCTATGGCGCGCTTGTTACCAGAATGTACGGATAGTCGGCGCCCGGCGCTGTTGCTAGCGTGCGGCGTTTGGCGATCGCACGTCCGGGGCGCCGGGCACGCGCCGGGGAAACACGCATGACCGCGTCGTCCAGCCGCATACCCCAGCCATCGCTGGCGCTTCTAGCCCTGATGATGGCGGTCGGGCCGTTCGGGGATACCGAGTACACCCCGGCGATGCCCGATATCGCCCACGCGTTGTCGACCGATTACGGCCTGGTGCAGTTCACCATGGCGGCGTATCTGTTCGGCGATGCCGTCGGCGAGGTCTGCTACGGACCCCTGTCGGATCGTTTCGGCCGTCGGCCGGTGGCGCTGGTGGGCGCCGGCATCCTGTCGCTGGGCGCGCTGCTGTGCCTGGTGAGTGTGTCGATCTGGCCGCTGATCGGCGGCCGGCTGATCCAGGGCATCGGCGCCTGCGCCGGCGGCGTGATGGCCAAGGCGATGGTGCGCGATGCCTTCGAAAAAGGCCGGCGCGAGCGCATCTACGCCAAGCTCAACGCGGCGTTCTCGCTGGCACCGGCGGTCGGCCCGGTGGTCGGGAGCCTGATTGCGCACGCCATGAACTGGCACGTGAACTTCGCCGTGTTGCTGGGGCTGTCGCTGACGCTCTGGGCGCTGGTCTGGTTCTTCCTGCCGGAGACGAATTTCGAACGCAATCCGCGCGCGCTGGAATGGTCGGGGCTCTGGCAGGCCTATCGCAAGCCGTTGGTCAACAAGGGTTTTCTGTTCCACGCCGGGCTGAGCGGCTTGTGCATCGGCGTGGTCTACAGCGCGCTCATCGGCGCCCCGGATCTGGTGATCAACGTGCTGCACCTGGGCAGTATCGCGGTGGTGATCGTGGCGCTGGTGGTCCTCGTCGGCTTTGCCGGCGGCGCCGGGGCGTGTGCCCTGGCCAGCAGCCGGCTGCGGGATCCGACGGTCATCGGTGCCGGGCTGGCATTATTGCTGATCGGCTCGCTGGCCTCGATGGCGGTGGCGTTCATCGTTGGCAAGCAGGGCAATCTGGCGGAATATCTCGGGCCGGTCGCGGTGTGTTTTCCGGGTATCGGCCTGATCATGCCGGTGTCGACGGCCCAGGCCATGGCGCCGTTCAAGGATATCGCCGGGGCGGCGTCGTCGCTGCTGGGCTTCATGCGCATGCTGCTGGCCGCGCTCGGCACGATGACGATGGCGCTACTGCATCAGTCCAGCGTCTACGACATGCCGATCGTGTTTCTCGGGCTCACCGCGGCCGCGATCGTGGTATTCGCGCTGTTCCGGTTCACTGGGTCGGCCCGGCGCGAGCGGGCGCGACAGTAAGCCTGGCCCGGGCAGGACGATATTCTGGCGGGCCGGTGGTCCGCTGCGGCATCATGGCGCTATTGTTCAGTATTGCGGAGGCGTGAATGCCGAGCCAGGGCAAGTCGCCTGACCGCGACACCCCGCGCCGGGAATGGCCGAGCGAGATTCCGGCGGTGGGGTGGATCGAGATCCTGCGCGGCGTGGCGCGCGGCATGGGACGCGATCAGGTGAGCATCGACGCCGCGGCGATCACGTTTCTGGCGTTGTTCGGTATCTTTTCGGCGGTCTCAGCGTTCGTGGCCTTCTATGGCCTGTATGCCAATCCGGCCAGCGTGGTGGCCGACATGCGCGCCCTGTCCGGTTTCGTGCCCGCGGATGTGGTCGTCTCCATGATCGGGCAGATGAAGACGCTGGCGAGCCGGGGCACGTCGACGCTTTGGCTGGCGGGTACGTTCAGCGGCCTGATCGCGCTGTGGTGCGCTGAGCAGGGTATCGGTGTGCTGCTGCTCGCCCTGCATGCCGCGTATCGCGAGCGGCCCGAGTTCAGCTGGCGGCACGCGCTGCGTTCGCTGGGCCTTGCGGTGGCGGTGATCTGCGGACTGGTGTTCGTGTCGGTGCTGGCGATCGGGCTGCCGGAGATCGCCCGATCGATCTGGTCCTCGCTGTGGATCGCCGAATGTCTGCGCGCGGTGGGCATGGCCTTGGGCGGACTGGTGCTGTTTTTCGGGTTGGCGGCCTTGTATCGCTGGGGACCGGATCGTCGGCCGCCGCGCTGGCGCTGGGTGCGCGTGGGGGCCGGTGTGGTGGTCACCTTCTGGACTATCGCTTCAAGCGTGTTCTCGGTGTTCCTGTCCTACTCGGATTCCTATACCACGCTGTATGGCTCGCTGTCCGGCGTGGTTCTGCTGCTCACGCTCACCTACGTCACCGTGCTGACCGTGCTGGTCGGCGGCGAAATCAACGCGCAGCTCGAGGCCAAGTACGGGCCCTCGGCTGAATAGGCGCTTAGCCGGATTTATTACCCGGCAGATGCGGCTCTTCGCCGATCACGTCCTGAACATAGCTGAGCTGGATGACCACGGCGATTACCAGCGCGATCGGGGTCGCCAGCGCGATGCCCAGCACGCCGGCAGTGGCCCCGCCCAGCACCTGCACAGACAACAAAAAGGCCGGTGCGATCGAGGCCGCGCGGCGCTGGATCAGCGGGGCGAGCAGATAGCCTTCGATGATGTGCAGCGCCAGATACAGCGCGCCGACGTAAAACATCGGCCAGATGCCGTGCATGCCGGCGATCAGCAGCGCCGGAATCGCCGATACCAGCGCGCCCAGGTAGGGGATGAAGGTGAGCAGGCCGGCCAGCAACGCCAGCGACATGGGAAACGGGATGCCGATCGCCCACAGCCCGGCGAGGCTGCCGAGCCCGACCAGACTCATCGAGATGGCCCGCCCGGTCAGCCAGCGCCGCACGGCGTCGGTGGCCTCGTGGGCGATCATGTCGGCCCGGGTCTGGCGCGTCGGCGGAAACAGCCGCAACAGCCCGCTGTAGTAGAGCTTGGGTCGGAGCGCCAGATAAATGCCGATGATCAGGACCACGAACAGATCGGTCAGCGAGGTGATGGTCACCGACAGCGCGCTCGATAGCTCACTGGTGAGCTGCTCGCCCAGTGAATTGCCCGAGCTGGAGCCGCTGGCGCTGCTGTGCGATTGACCGAACAGATGCGCCGCGATCTGATAATGCTGCAGCTTGGCCTGAAGCGCATCGATCGACTGCGCGATCTGGTTCTGCAGCCGCGGCGCCTGCGAGGCGACGTTCATGGTGCCGAGCGTGGTGGCCGCCCCGGCCAGCAGCGCAATGATGGTAAGCACCGCGATCACCGCCGGATGGCGGGCCAGCCCGGTGACTTTCGACACCATGCGCGCCAGGGTGTCGAGCGCGACGGCGACCAGAAACGCCGAAAAAATCAGCAACACGGCGTGGCCGACCGTCCACAGGAACCAGAGCAGGGCGATGCTGCCGATGGCGGTCGCCGCCACGATCAGGCAGCGGCGCCAGAAATCGCGCAGATCCCTGGCCTCGCGCCGCGAACGGCTCATCGCGGTCGCTTCCGTCGTGTTGTCGGCCATGCCAGCAGCCACTCGCATCATCGGATTATCAGACTATCATCGCCCGGCGGCCACGTCCGGGATATCCGGGCAACTGCCGAGGCGGCGTCACGAACCGGCTGTGGCACACTGCACGGCTGCTTCGACGCGCTGTTCGTCATGGCTCAACCGAACGCCGATACCGATGTCACGCTGCGCCGCATCCTCGCGCTCGCCCTGCCTGCGCTCGGCGTGCTGGCGGCCGAGCCGCTCTACGTGCTGGTCGACACCGCCGTGGTGGGCCATCTCGGCGCGGTGCCGCTGGCCGGTCTCGCGCTCGGCGGCACCCTGCTGAGCGTCTTGACCAGCCAGTTGACGTTTTTGTCCTACGGCACCACGGCGCGGGCATCCCGGCTCTACGGTGCGGGGCGGCGCGCCGACGCCGTGGCCGAGGGTGGCCAGGCGACCTGGCTGGCGATCGCCGTGGGTCTGGTCGTATTCGTGCTCGGCGAGATCTTTGCCCGTGACCTGGCCTGGCTGTTGGCCGGCCGCGCGCCCATCGCCAATGCCGCGGCCGAATGGCTGCGCATTGCGCTGCTCGGCGCGCCGGCGATCCTGATCACGCTGGCCGGCAACGGCTGGATGCGCGGCGTGCAGGATACGGTGCGGCCACTGCGCTACGTGCTCGCGGCCAATATCGCCTCCGGCATCGCCTGCCCGATCCTGGTCTATCCGGTCGGCCTCGGCCTGGCGGGTTCGGCGATCGCCAACGTGCTCGCCCAGACCATTGCTGCCGTGCTGTTCGTGATGGCATTGCTGCGCGAGCGCGCGATGCACCGGCCGGGCCTGGCGGTCATGCGCGCCCAGATGGTGCTGGGCCGCGACCTGATTCTGCGCAGCGCTTCGTTCCAGATCTGTTTTCTGTCAGCGGCGGCGGTGGCGGCACGCCACTCCGCCGCGGCCGCCGGTGCGCACCAGATCGTCTACGAGCTGTGGTCGTTCCTGTCGTTGATCCTGGACTCGCTGGCGATTGCCGCCCAGGCCCTGATCGGGGCGGCGCTGGGCGGCGATCGCACCGCCGACGCCCAGCGCGTGGCCTGGCGCATCACCGGCTATTCGCTGGCGCTGGGTATTGTGCTGGGCGGCGTGTTTGCAGCGGCCTACCCGGTGCTGCCGCATGTGTTTACCAGCGATACCGCCGTGCTGGCCCAGATTCCCTATGCCTGGTGGCTGTTCGTGGTCCAGCAACCCGTGGCCGGGGTCGTGTTCGCACTCGACGGCGTGCTGCTCGGGGCCGGCGATACTGCCTTCCTGCGGACCACCACGCTGGGCGCGGCACTGCTCGGCTTCCTGCCGTTGATCTGGCTGTCCTATGTCTTCGGCTGGGGGCTGTTCGGCATCTGGACCGGGCTGACCGTATTCCTGCTCGCCAGGCTGGTCGCGACGGTGTGGCGGACGCACTCCGGCGCGTGGGCGGTCGGCGGAACCTGACGCGTGCCCCGTTCGGTCCTGCGGGCGCCCCGCGCTATCATGGCGCCGTCATTCGGCGGCTTGACCTGATCACGCCATGTCCACGACACGTCAATTGAACCTCATCGACTGGATCTGCGAGGGGGCCGGCCTGGTCGGCATGGCGGCGGCGCTGGTCGCCTGTTCGCTGGCCTACAGCCTCAGTCCGCCGCTGGATCTCTGGGTGACGGTCGGGCTGTCGCTGGCCGGTAATCTGCTCTACATCGTGCATGTGTTCGCGCGGCGTGCGACCGGCAACAGCGCGCTCACCTGGCGCGAGCTGGTGCTGGCGACTCTCGTACCCATCGTGGCGCTGCTGGTGACGATCGTGATCGCGGGCGAGATCGGTGGCCTGTTCGACCTGCCGTTCGCCGGCTCGGCGAATACGCCGGCAAAACACGTCATCACGCTGTCGCCGAACCACCACTAGCACGTCACGCGGCGATGCGCTGACCACCGATGTGCGCCCGGCGCCGGAACCGACCGGCTTGTGCGCTCGCCGCCCCGTCTTTTCCGCACTCTTGAAACTCGGTAGATCCCGGATTGTTTTTGCGGCGTCGCCGTTCGCGGCGTGTGCACGGTCGATGCGCCCGGTGCGGCCCCAGGCCCGACGCTCGGTGCCGAGTCTGAAAGTCGCAATAATATTGTCATCAACTATTAAGCAAGAAACGCTCCCGCCGTTATACGGCGGTAGCAATAACTTGCGGGTGCGGCCCAAAAAGCACCCGTTTCAGGAGTCAGATCATGTCGCCTAGCCCCGCTAACCCGGAAGAGGTTGAAAACAATCACCGTGCCGATGTGCTCGATGCCCTGGATCGGTCGCTGGCCATCATCGAATTCGCCCCCGATGGCCGGATTCTGGACGCCAATACGAATTTCCTGAATTTGATGGGCTATGAGCGCGAGGCAGTGGTGGGCGAGCATCACCGCCTGTTCTGCACTCCCGAGGATGCCGCCGATCATCGGTACGCCGAGTTCTGGCGCAAGCTCGGCCAGAAAGGCCAGTACGACAGCAACGAATACAGGCGCCTGGCCCGGGACGGGCGATCGGTATGGCTGCGTGCCACCTACAACCCGATTCTCGGCGCCGACGGGCGTGTGCAGAAAGTGATCAAGTTCGCGACCGACATCACGGCGGATAAGCTGCGCAACGCCGAATTCGAGAGCAAGCTCGAGGCCATCGATCGGTCGCAGGCGATTGCCGAGTTCGATCTCGAGGGCGTGGTGTTGACCGCCAACGCGCATTTTCTCGCCGCGATGGGCTATTCGCTCGATGAAGTCGTCGGTCGCCATCACCGCATGTTCTGTGAGCCGGATTATGCGCGCAGTGACGCCTATGCCGAGTTCTGGGCCCGGCTGAAGGCCGGCGAGTTCATGGTCGACGAGTTCCGGCGCGTGGGCCGGGATGGGAACGAAGTCTGGATTCAGGCCAGCTACAATCCGGTTCTCGATGCCGACGGGCAGCCCTACAAGGTGGTCAAGTTCGCCACCGACGTCACCGAATCCCGCGCCCGCAACATCGAGTTCCAGGGCAAGGTCAATGCCATCGAGCGCTCGCAGTCGGTGGTGGAGTTCGACCTGTCCGGCAGTATTCTGGCCGCCAACGACAATTTTCTGGCGTTGATGGGCTATCGCCGGGACGAGTTGATCGGTCAGCATCATCGTCTGCTGTGCGATCCCGCGTTTGTCACCAGCGCCGCCTATCGCGATTTCTGGAATGCGCTCGGCGGCGGCGAGTTCTTTACCGACCGCTTCCTGCGGATCGGCCGCCACGGGCAGAAGGTCTGGATCCAGGGCTCCTACAACCCGGTGCTGGATGCCGACGGCAAGCCCTACAAGGTGGTGAAGTTCGCCACCGATATCACCCCGGAAGTCGAGCGCGAGGCGCATATCGGCGAGCAGGCCGATGCCATGGCGGCCGCCATCCGCCAGCTGGATCGCAGCATCCGTTCCGTGGTCGACAATACCCGCGATGCCCGGGGCCAGGCACAAACCACCCGCGGCGAGGCGGAAAGCGGCAGCCGGGCGATTGGCGACTCGACCGAGGCGATGCAGGCGATTCGCAAGTCCTCGGAGGACATCGCCGAAATCGTCGGCGTGATCGGCGAGATCGCCTCGCAGACCAACCTGCTGGCTTTTAACGCGGCAATCGAGGCCGCGCGGGCCGGCGAGCACGGGCTGGGGTTTTCGGTGGTGGCCGACGAAGTGCGCAAGCTGGCGGAGAAATCGGCCGATGCAACACGCCAGATCAATCGCCTTATTGCCGAGTCGCAGCGCCGCATCGACAGCGGCGCGCAGGTCGCCGACAAGGCACGTGATGCCTTCGGTCGGATCAGCGAAGGCGTGGTCTCGACCACCCAGGCGGTCGAGGACATCGCCGGCGCCACGGAGTGGCAGCTGGAGACCGCGCAGCACGTGGTGGAGCTCATCAGCGCCCTGACCGATAGCGCCAGCGGCCGGCGCGAGTCGCAGTCGGCGGCCGCGTAATGAGTGCGCTGAGTCTGGCCACCCTCGTTCTGGCGGGGACCGAGGTCGCGTTGGAAAGCGATGCGTTGCAGGAGGTGGTCCCGCTGCCGGAACGGTTGGCGCCAGTGCCGCAGGCACCGGCCTGGTCGCTCGGGAGCTTCGTGCTGCGCGGCGCGCCGGTGCCGGTCATCGATTTCGCGCAACTGCTGGGCCTCGGCGGCGATCAGGCGCCGGCCCGGCGCCTGGTGGCCATCGTCGCCCGCGAGGGCCAGGTGTTCGGCTTCGCCGTCGACGGGGTCGGGCAAGTGCTGGGGGTCGCCGCCGCCGACTGCCACAGTGTGACCCGGTCGCACGGGGGGCTGGTGCCCCGCATGTTCGCGCGCGACGGCGGCGAGGCGGTGTATGTGCTGGATCTGGACGCCGTATTCGCGCTTGAGAATTTGCTACAGGTTCAACAGGGGGCCGCGGCTGGCAGCGGAGAGCCGGCGACGGCCCGGGCGGCGGGCGGTGAGGTGCGGGCGCTTGCTCTGGGCTGCGGCGAGCTGCGCGTGGCGCTGGCGCTGTCGGTGGTGCACGAAATCACCCGCCGCGGCACGGTGATCGAACCGGCCATCGGCGCCCACGCCTACGTCGGTCATGTCGACTGGCGGGGCCGGCGGCTGGCCCTGCTCGATCCGGCCGCCCTGGTCGGCCGGCCCCGCTCGGTCGGCAGTGAGGGCCTGGTGGTCGTGGTCGAGCTCGGTTGCGGCTGGCTGGCACTGGCGGCCGACGAGGCGCTGGGCATTGTTGCCTGCGACGAAACCCGGCGGCGGACCGCCACGGACTCGGATCGCATCCACAATCACGTCGCCGCGCTCCTCGAGGACGAAGCGCTGGGCCCGTTGTTGCTGCTCGATCATGCGCAGCTCGCGGCCAACGACGCGGTCGCGGCGTATGCGGCGCTCGCCCAGGGCACGGCCGTTCGCGCCAAGGCGGTGAACGGCGCCGATGCCGCAGGCGCCGGCGAAGCCTGGACCCGTTTTGCCTACATGCACTTCACCGCGGCGGGCAAGCTCTCGGCCGCGGTGGAAGATATCGATGCGGTGACTGCTTATCCGTCGGACACCATGCCCTGTCCGGTGGGCGGGCCGTTTCAGGCGCGCTTCGTGCACGGCGGACGCACGGTCATGCTGGCCGATTTGCGGGCGTTGTTGTGGCGCGGTACCCCGACGACGGCCGAGGCCGGCCGGGTGCTGATCGTCACCGCCGATGACGGCGCGGTCGGTTTTGTCGTGGACAGCGTCGAGGCCATCGCCTATATCGAGGCGCCGGCAGCGTCGTATCACGAGCACCGCGCCGGGCCGCGCTCCGACGGCGACGGTCTGGTGGGCTGCAAACGCCTGGTCCGGGTCGGCGTCGGCGCGCAGCAGCAGTTCCTGTCGGTGGTGCGGCTGCGCGATCTGGCCGCCATGCTGCTGGCCGAGCCGTCGCGCGTGCAGGCCGCGGGCTGACGGGGCCGGCTCGTCAAGCCGCGCACCGAACGACGGCCCGCCGTCCGCGCGGCAGGCCGGTAACCATAAGAGTCCATTTGAAAACTTGAAGACGGACACGCCGTGGCAGCAGGCGCCGCCAGGCTTTCGGGCTGCGTTTTCGCGAAGAAAAACAGTCCGCAGATCAACGCCGATGCGGTTATCGTTTGGCGGCATAGCGGATTTGAGGCGCTCACCGGACACGGAGTCGGCCCGAACATCGCATACGAAGGCTTTACGTGAATCCGCGAGCCCGCCGCGAATGGCCGGCCTATTGACTTCGCTTTCGAGAACTATCCGCAGATTACACGGATTTCGCAGATTATTAGGGCGCGCGGTGCGTGGCATCAATGCCTGCCGTTGTTGCCGCCGCATTCGGGATACGCACCGGTGCCCGCTCTCTTTATTCCAATCTGTGCAATCTGCGTAATCTGTGGATAAAGGCCTTAAACAAGGGTTTTGAAACTCACTCTCAGGCTTCGGGCTCGTAGCCGAGATTCGGGCCCAGCCATTTCTCGGCGGTCTCGACGTCCCAGCCCTTGCGCTCGGCATAGTCGCGGACCTGGTCCCTGGCCACGCGGCCGACCACGAAATAGCGCGATTCCGGATGCGCGAAATACCAGCCGGACACGGCCGCGCCCGGCCACATGGCGCGGGATTCGGTGAGCGTGATGCCGGTGTGGGTTTCCACGTCCAGCAGTTCCCAGAGTGTGTCCTTGCCGGTGTGCTCGGGGCAGGCCGGATAGCCCGGCGCCGGGCGGATGCCGGCGTATTTCTCGCCGATGAGTTCGGCGTTGTCCAGATTCTCATCCGGCTGGTAGCCCCAGATTTCGGTGCGCACGTGGCGGTGCATCCATTCGGCGAAGGCCTCGGCCAGCCGGTCGGCCAGGGCCTCGACCAGGATGGCGTTGTAATCGTCGTGCTGGGCCTTGAACTGTTCGACCTTTGCCGATGAGCCAAGGCCGGTGGTGACGGCGAAGCCGCCGATCCAGTCGTCGACGCCGGCGTCGTGCGGGGCGACGAAGTCGGCCAGGCTGCGATTGGGCACGCCACGGCGATGCTCGGCCTGCTGGCGCAGCTGGTGCACCACCGAGACCACTTCGGAGCGGTCGTCAGACAGCACTTCGATATCGTCCAGGTTCCCGGCGGTACGCGCGGGGAAAATCCCGACCACGCCGCGCGCGGTCAGCCACTTCTCGTCGACGATCTGCTGGAGCATGGCCTGGGCGTCGTCGAACAGTTTGCGCGCTTCCTTGCCCTTGTTCGGATCGTTGAGGATGTCGGGGTAGCGACCCTTCATCTCCCAGGACAGAAAGAACGGCGTCCAGTCGATGTATTCGATCAATTCCTCGATCGGGAAGTCGTCGAATTCATACAGACCCGATACGTCGTCGTGGGCGCCGTCGGTCGTGTCGTTGGCATGCGGCAGCGGCTGGCGCTTGGCGTATTTCGTCTCGCCCGGCAGTTTCGGGGCGGGCGGCGTGTAGGCCGACCAGTCGAGTTGGACGCGGTTGGCGCGTGCGGCATCGAGTGACAGGAACTTGGTCTGGCGCTTGGCGGCATGCCGCTCGCGCATCTTGTCGTAGTCTTCCTTCAACTCGGCGACCAGTTTCTCGCGCGATTCCTTGCCGACCATGCGCGAGGCCACCGGCACCGAGCGGGAGGCGTCCTTCACCCACATCACCGCACCCTCGTAGGCGGGGTCGATCTTGACCGCGGTGTGGGCGCGCGAGGTGGTCGCGCCGCCGATCAGCAGCGGCGTCGTCATGCCGCGGCGTTGCATTTCGGCCGCGACATTCACCATTTCGTCCAGCGACGGCGTGATCAGGCCGGACAGGCCGATGACGTCGGCGTTGTGTTTTTCGGCGGCGTCGAGGATGTCGTTCATCGGCACCATCACGCCGAGATCGATCACCTCGAAGTTGTTGCACTGGAGTACCACGCCGACGATGTTCTTGCCGATGTCGTGCACGTCGCCCTTGACGGTCGCCATGATGATGGTGCCGTTGTTTTTCGAGGCGTCGCCGGATCGGGCTTTTTCCTCCTCGATGTAGGGGATCAGATGTGCCACCGCCTTTTTCATCACGCGGGCGGATTTCACCACCTGTGGCAGGAACATCTTGCCGGCGCCGAACAGGTCGCCGACCACGTTCATGCCGTCCATCAGCGGGCCTTCGATCACCTCCAGCGGCTTGTCGGCTTTTTGCCGGGCCTCTTCGGTGTCCTCCACGGCATAGGTGTCGATGCCCTTGACCAGCGCGTGTTCCAGGCGTTTGCTCACCTCCCATTCGCGCCAGGCGAGATCCTCCGTGGAGGCCGCTTTCTTGCCGCCACCCTTGTACTGCTCGGCCAGATCCAGCAGGCGCTCGGTGGCATCGTCGCGGCGGTTGAGGACGACGTCCTCGCAGGCCTCGCGCAGCTCTTCGGGGATATTGTCGTAGATTTCGAGCTGGCCGGCGTTGACGATCGCCATGTCCAGGCCCGCCGGAATGGCGTGGTAGAGAAACACCGAGTGCATGGCCTGGCGCACCCGCTCGTTGCCGCGAAACGAAAACGACACGTTCGACAGCCCGCCCGAGACATGGCAGCCGGGGCAGGACTCGCGCACCCGTTTCGTGGCATTGATGAAATCGACGGCGTAGTTGTTGTGTTCCTCGATGCCGGTGGCAATGGCGAAGATGTTGAGATCGAAGATGATGTCCTCGGGCGGGAAGTCGAGCTCCTCGACCAACATCTTGTACGCACGCTGGGCGATCTCGACCTTGCGATCCTCGGTGTCGGCCTGGCCGTTCTCGTCGAAGGCCATCACCACCACGGCCGCGCCGTAGTCCAGACACGCCTGGGCCTGTTCGAGAAACTTCTCCTCGCCTTCCTTGAGCGAGATGGAATTGACCATCCCCTTGCCCTGGATGCACTGCAGTCCGGCTTCGATGACCTCCCACTTCGAGGAGTCGATCATGATCGGCACGCGGGCGATATCCGGCTCGCCGGCGATCAGGTTGAGGAACTTGCGCATGGCCGCGGCCGAGTCGAGCATGCCCTCGTCCATGTTGACGTCGATCACCTGGGCGCCGTTTTCGACCTGGTCGCGGGCGACCTCCAGCGCGGTGTCGTAATCCTCTTCCTTGATCAGGCGCATGAACCGCTTGCTGCCGGTCACATTCGTGCGCTCGCCGATGTTGATGAAGTTGGTTGCTGACGTCATTGAAACCTCTGTTTTGTCCGCAGATCGACGCAGATCAACGCAGATAGGATGAATGGTTAACCCGGGCGATGACTTCGGATCAGTCGCCGGTGCTGTAATTCGGGCGTGCCGAAGTTCAGCAGCAGACCGCGCTCGATGCCGGTGGTCTTCAGATAGTTGATGACCTGGGCCTCGTGTTGCGGCGTTAGCCGGGATAGGGCCTTGAGTTCCAGGATCACGCTTTCAAAGCAGATGAAGTCCGCCCGGAACTGGCTTTGCAGCGGGCGTCCCTTGTACTGAACGTCGAGCAAGGGTTCGCGAACGTACGGCACGCCGCGCTCGGTCAGTTCGATCGCCAGGGCGTCGTGATAGACGCTCTCCAGAAAACCGTTACGCAAGTAGCGATGGACCTCGAATGCAGCCCCGAGTATCGGATATGTCTGCTCGTCCTGCCCCTCGCTCTTCATCTGCGTCGATCTGCGTTGATCTGCGGAAAAATATCTTCAGGCCGAAGCGGTGAATGGCTCCAGGCCGGACAGGCGCATGGTCCGCTTGATCTCGGGCCGGCGGCGCGGGGCTTTGCCGGCCACGGCGCTTGCGATGGCGCCGATATGCTCCGGGGTCGAGCCGCAGCAGCCGCCGGCCATGTTGAGCAGGCCCGATTCGGCCCATTCGCCGATGTGCTCGGCCATTTCGTCCGGTTGCAGGTCGTATTCGCCGAATTCGTTGGGCAGGCCGGCGTTGGGATAGGCGTGGGTGTAGCAGGGCGCGATGCGCGACAGCTCGGCGACGTACTGGCGCAGCGCGTCCGGGCCAAGCGCGCAGTTCAGCCCCATGGTGAGCGGCCGGCCGTGGGCCACCGAGTTGTAGAACGCCTCGGTGGTCTGACCGGACAGAGTCCGACCCGAGGCATCGGTGATGGTGCCGGAAATCATCAGCGGCACGTCGATACCGCGCTCGCGCATGAGCCTGCGCACGGCATAGATCGCCGCCTTGGCGTTGAGGGTGTCGAAGATGGTCTCCATCAGAATGATGTCGACGCCGCCTTCGAGCAGGGCCTCGGCGGCCTGGCCGTAGGCGGTGGCCAGTTCGACGAAATCGGTGTTGCGCTTGCCGGGATCGTTGACGTCCGGCGAGATGGAGGCAGTGCGATTGGTCGGCCCGATCACGCCGGCCACGTACATCGGCTGCGCGTCGCTCTGGAATTCCTCGACTACCTCGCGGGCGAGTTTGGCGGCCTCGACGTTGAGCTCCACCGCCAGGTCTTCCATGTGGTAGTCGGCCTGGGCGATCGTGGTCGAAGAGAACGTGTTGGTCGTAATGATATGGGCCCCGGCCTCGGCATACTGCCGGTGGATGCCCCGGATCAGATCCGGATAGGTCAGCGTCAGCAGGTCGTTGTTGCCCTGCAGATCGGAGGCCCAGTCGGCGAAGCGCTCGCCGCGGTATTCGGCCTCGGACGGGCCGTAATTCTGGATCATGGTGCCCATGGCGCCGTCGATCACCAGAATCCGGTCGGCCAGAACGCGTTCGATGGCGTGTCGCGTATCGCTCATATCACCCTGCAGCTCGCGAATAGGGGTCGTAGTATATCCGCTTATCCGGATAAGCGAAAAACCCACGAGCTCTGGCCGCGTGCGGGCCGCGGGCCGATCGGGCGCGTTGCCGGCGCCAGGCCCGGCTTGACGGCGTCTCGGGGGCTGCCTAGCATCGTCGACGTGACAGGTGTCGCATCCACGGATGCGGTGAAACGGGAAGTCGGTGCGCGCGCAAGCGCCAGGCCGACACTGCCCCCGCAACGGTAGGCAGCGCCGTGTGATAATCCACGGTGTCGCGCATTCCAGCCACTGAGGCGAACACCTCGCCTCGGGAAGGCCGCGCGCAGACATGGGTCTGACTGCAAGTCCGGAGACCGGCCTGGCACAGGGGATCGTCGCCACACGCGATCGGTGCCGGCGCGTGTTCGCGCGCGGTCCGTTCGTCTTGCCCGGCGATGGTCAGCGACTTCGGCACGCGGACGGGCGTGCCCGCCGATCGAGACGACGACAATGCAGTTTCGCACCGGGCCCGCATTTGCGGCCCTGCTCGGGGTATCGTCTGCCTGGGGGGCGTCGCCGCCGCCGGCCGCGACCACCGATTTGAACCCGGTGGTGGTGACCGCCACGCGCACGCCGCAATCCCGGAACAGTACGCTGGCCGCCACCACGGTCATTACCCGGGCCGACATCGAGCGCAGTCAGGCCCAGAGTCTGGCCGAACTGCTCGGCGATACGCCGAGTCTGTCGATCGCCAACAACGGCGGACCCGGCAAGGCCACATCCATTCACCTGCGCGGCACCGATGCCAATCAGGTGGTGGTGCTGGTCGACGGTGTGCGCTGGGGCTCGGCCACCAACGGCCAGGCCGCGATCCAGGATTTCCCGGTCTCCCAGATTCAGCGCATCGAGATCGTGCGTGGGCCGCGTTCGTCGCTGTACGGTGCCGATGCGGTCGGCGGCGTGATCCAGATCTTCACCCGCGACGGCAAGGGGGCCAAGGGCCGCGGGCCCACGCCGTATTTCTCGGTCACCGGCGGCAGCTACGACACCTGGAAAGGCCAAGGCGGCGTTTCGGGGGCGACGAAACGCCTGTACTACAACCTGAGCGTCTCGGGCGAATATACCGGCGGCTTCAATGCCTGTACCGGCCGGCCATTCAGCTCGCCCAAGGGGGGCGCCGGCTGTTACGCCAATCAGCCCGACCGCGATGGCTACCACCGCGCGGACGGTTCGGCGAACGTCGGTTATACATTCGACAACGGCTGGTCGGTGAACGGTCACTATCTTCGGTCCGATGGTCATGTCGAATACGATGGCCCTACGACCAACCAGTCGCATTCGGTGCAGGCAGTCTATGGCCTGGGCGTGGATGCGCCGCTGACCGATTTCTGGGATGCCAAGCTGCGTCTGTCGCGCAGTCGCGATCGGTCGAAAAACTATTTCGACGGCGATTATGTCAGCCGTTTCGACACGCGCCGCGATAGCGTCAGCTGGCAGAACGATTTCGCGCTCGCCAGACAGCAGAGTGCCACCGTCGGGATCGATTATCGCCGGGACGCGGTGACCAGTTCGGCCGACTACAAGCAGAACAAGCGCGACAACACCGGCGTGTTCGGCGAGTACCAGGGCCGCTTCGGCGCCCACGAGATCGATCTGGCCGCCCGGGATGACGACAACCAGGCCTATGGCAATCATGCCACCGGCTCGATCACCTACGGCTATCACGTCAACAAGACCTATACGCTGACCGCCGCCTACGGCAACGCCTTTAACGCACCGACTTTCAACGATCTCTACTATCCGGACACGCCGGGTTTTCCGCCGGCGTCCAACCCGGATCTCAAGCCGGAGAAATCGCGCACGGGCGAAATCGGCCTCAAGGCCACGCCGGGCTGGGGCCACTGGGCGATCCATGCCTACCAGACCGATATCAACGACGAGATCACGCTGGACGCCAACTACACGCCACGCAACGTGAGTTCGGCGCGCATCCGCGGCGTGGAGGGCGAGGTGACGGCCTATATCGGCCGCTGGCGTATCGGCGCGAATGCCGACTGGCTGGACGCCGAGAACCGCGGGCGCGGGCCGAACCACGGCAACGATCTGGCACGCCGCCCGAACTACTCGGCTTCGCTGCACGTCGACCGCGATCTGTTCGCGCGGTTCGCCGCCGGCGCCAGTGCCAAGCTGGTCGGGTCGCGCTACAACGGTCCGGCCAACACCGACAGGCTCGGTGGTTACGCACTGTTCGGTCTGACAGGCGAAATGCGGGTGACCGAGGCGTGGAAAGTTCAGGCCAAGCTATCCAACATGTTCGATCGTCATTACCAGACCATCGACTTCTACAACCAACCCGGGCGGGCGGTTTATGTCACCGTCAGCTATAGCCCGGGCCATATCTGAGCCAGCAAAGGCCATGTCATGAGCGAATCGAAAAGCGACGCCCGCCACAAGGCGACGATGCAGAAGCACAAGGAAAAAGTCGACGCGGGCATCCAGGCCGCGGATATCGAGCGCGGCGTGTTCGTGTTCATTACCGGCAAGGGCAAGGGCAAGTCGTCCTCGGCCTTCGGCATGGTGATGCGTGCACTCGGCTACGGCCAGAAGATCGGCGTGGTGCAGTTCATCAAGGGCGTGCAACTCTCCGGCGAGGAGATCTATCTGCGCGATCACTGCCCGCAGGTGGATTTTTACCAGATGGGCACGGGATTCACGTGGAACACCCAGGATCGCTCGGGCGATATCGAAGCCGCCGAGCGCACCTGGGCCCAGGTCGAGCCGATGTTGCAGGACCCGGCCTACGATCTGGTCGTCATCGACGAACTGACCTATATGCTCGGCTACAAGTACCTGGACGAAGAGCGCGTACTGAACGCCATCGCCAACCGCCCGGTCGAGCAGTCAGTGATCGTCACCGGCCGCGGCGGCGGCTCGGGCCTGCGCGAACTGGCCGATACGGTGTCCGAGGTCGACAACGTCAAGCACGCCTTCAAGGCCGGCATCAAGGCCCGTGCCGGGGTGGATTACTGACCCCGCTTCGATTCGGTTTTCGATGAATCTGTCCGCAGATCGACGTCGATCTACGCAGATCTCAATACGGTTTTTACAAGGCGGTTATCCGCAGATTTCACAGATTACGCAGATTCAAGAAACGTATGGAAGTGCCTAGATCATGGCAGCGAGGTTGCAATCGATGCCGATTTAACAGCATCGGACCCGTCATCTGCTTTTTGATCGGCGTGCATCTGCATCGATCTGCGGACAGGCTGTCAAAGAACAAAGCCGAATATTTTGGACTGTCTGCAAGCGGAAAAACGCCCGGAATTAATTGGTGTTGCGAGCTGTTCGATAAACCTGTCCGCAGATCGACGCCGATCTACGCGGATCTCAATATGTTTTCACAAGGTAGTTATCCGCAGATTTCACAGATTACGCAGATTCAAGAAACGTATGGAAGCGCCTGGATCATGGCAGCGAGGTTGCAATCGATGCCGATTTAACAGCATCGGACGCGTCATCTGCTTTTTGATCGGCGTGCATCTGCATCGATCTGCGGACAGGTTATCAAAGAACGAAGCGGAATATTCTCAACTATCCTCATGCCTGAAAGCCGCCTGCAGTTAATCTGTGAAATCCGTGCAATCTGCGGATGAATGACTTGAAGAACGAAGCCTCGAATATGTCCGTAGGTAAAGAGCTGCAATCGACATCACGGCTAATCTGTGTCGGCGGAATCATCTGCTTTCCGATCTGCGTGCATCTGCGTCGATCTGCGGACAGGTTCTCAAACAACGAAGTCGAGTATTTTGAGCTGTCTTTAAACCGAAAACCGTCTGCAACCCATCTGTGCAATCCGTGAAATCCGGGGATGAATGACGTGAAGAACGGCCACCCATGACAGCAAGGACGCTGATGATCCAGGGCACGACCTCGGACGCCGGCAAGTCGACGCTGGTGGCCGGGCTGGCGCGGGCGTATGCCCGGCGCGGCGTGGCCGTGGTCCCGTTCAAGCCGCAGAACATGGCGCTCAACAGCGCGGTGACGGTCGATGGCGGCGAGATCGGCCGCTCGCAATACCTGCAGGCACAGGCCGCGCGCGTGGCGGCCACTACCGACATGAACCCGGTGCTGCTCAAGCCCGCCAGCGACATCGGCGCCCAGGTCATCATCCACGGCCATGCCATCGGCACGATGGATGCTGGCTGCTATCACGGCTACAAGCCACAGGCGATGGCGGCGGTGCGCGCCTCGCATGCGAGACTGGCTGCTGCCTACCCGCGTGTGCTGGTCGAGGGCGCCGGCAGCCCGGCCGAGATCAACCTGCGCGAAGGCGATATCGCCAACATGGGCTTCGCCGAGGCCGTGGATTGCCCGGTGATTCTGGTCGCCGACATCGACAAGGGCGGCGTGTTCGCCCAAATCGTGGGTACGCTGGCGTTGCTGTCGCCGTCCGAACGCGAACGCGTCGCGGGTTTCGTGATCAATCGCTTTCGCGGCGATATCGGTCTGCTGCAGCCGGGGCTGGATTGGCTGGAAGCGCGTACCGGCAAGCCGGTGTTCGGCGTTTTGCCCTACCTGACGGGCCTGCATCTGGACGCCGAGGACGCGATCGATACCGGGCAGACGACCGCCGCCGATGCGCTCGTAGTACAGGTGCCGGTTACCCCTCGAATCAGCAACCACACCGATTTCGATGCCCTGCGCGCCCATCCGCGGGTCGATCTGCAGTTCGTCGGCCCCGGCGATACCCCGGGCCCGGCCGATCTGATCGTGCTGGCCGGCTCCAAGAATACCCGTGCCGACTGCGCCTGGCTGGTCAACGCCGGCTGGGCGGATCGCATCAAGCGCCACCTGCGCTATGGCGGCAAGCTGCTCGGCATTTGCGGCGGTTATCAGATGCTGGGCCACGAAATCGCCGATCCGGACGGCGTCGAGGATCGATCGGGGACGACGGACGGCCTCGGCCTGTTCGACTTCACGACGCGGCTGGATACGAACAAGCACCTGCAGAATGTGACCGGCGTGCTGGCTGGCGGTGGCGCGGTCGCCGGCTATCGCATCCACTGCGGCGTAACCTCGGGGGCTGCGCTGGCACGGCCGTTTCTCCAGCTCGATGACGGCCCGGACGGCGCGCTTTCGGCCGACGGCCAGATCGCCGGCACCTATCTGCACGGCCTGTTCGATACCGGCGCCGGCTGCGACGCGATCCTGGCCTGGGCCGGGCTCGACGCGGCCGGTGCCGTCGATCAGGCCGAGCGCCGCGAGGCCAGCCTGGAACGCTTGGCGGATGCGGTCGAGGCGGCGATCGATCTGGAAGCCCTGCCATGAAGCCGCGCCTGCTGATCGTCATGCTGGGCGTGTTGCTGGCGGCGGCTTTTATGGCCGAGCTCGCCTTTGGCGCGGTGCGGCTGCCGATCGGCCAGGTTGTGGCCGCACTTTTCCATTTTCATGATCGCGTCGATCAGACCGCGCTCATCGTGAACGCGATCCGCCTGCCGCGGGCGCTGCTGACCGCGCTGGTCGGCGCGATCCTGGCAATTTCGGGTGCGGCCATGCAGGGGTTGTTCCGCAATCCGCTGGCCGATCCCTCATTGATCGGTGTCACCGCCGGGGCTTCGGCCGGAGCCAGCCTCGCGATTGTGTTCGGCGGCGCGCTGGCCGGTTTTGCCGGGCTGTCGCTGGTGGCACTGGCCGCGTTCGCGGGCGGCGCGGCGGCGGTGGTGCTGGTCTATGTGCTGGCCACCCGGGCCAGCGGCACATCGGTGGCCACCATGCTGCTGGCCGGCATCGCGATATCCGCGCTGGCCGGTTCGCTCACCTCGCTGCTGGAGTTCTATGCCAGCAACGACATGCTGCGGCGCATCAGCCTGTGGCAGATGGGCGGGCTGGAAGGCGCCAACTGGCCGCGCGTGGGCCTGATCGCGGTCGCCGCCGCGGCCGTGCTGGCCGGCCTGCCGGCCCGGGCGCGGGCCTTGAACGCATTGTTGCTGGGCGAATCCGAGGCCCGTCACCTGGGTTTCGCAGTAGACCGGACCAAGACCGTGTTGATCGTGCTGGTCGCCTTCGGCGTCGGTATTTCGGTGGCCCTGGCCGGGGCGATCGCTTTTGTCGGCCTGGTCGTGCCGCATATCGTGCGGCTGGCGATCGGGCCGGATCATCGCACGTTGTTGCCGGCCTCCGCCCTGGCCGGGGCGGTGCTGTTGCTGGCCGCCGATACCCTGGCCCGGGTGGTGGTCGCGCCGGCCGAACTGCCGGTGGGGCTGCTGACCGCGCTGCTCGGCGCGCCGTTTTTCATCGTGTTGCTGCGCGGCACGCGGGATTACGCGCTGTGACGCTGGCGGTCGAAGAACTGGCGATCCGGCGTGGCGGTCGTGTTCTCATCGCCGGCGTGTCGTTTACGGTGGCGCCCGGCGAAATGCTGGCCGTGATCGGGGCCAACGGCGCCGGCAAGTCGACGCTGCTGCATGCGCTGGTGGGCGATCTGGCGCCATCCGCCGGGCGGGTGGCGTTCGACGGCCGCGCGCTGGGCGCCTTCGACCGGCGCGAACGCGCGCGGCGGATCGCCTTTCTGGCCCAGGCCAGCGCGCTGGCGTTTCCATTCACCGTGCGCGAGGTGATTGCGCTCGGCCGCAGCCCGCACGCCACCGGCTGCGCGGCGGATGCCGCGGTAATCGATGCCGTCGCCAAGGCCACGGATATCGCGCACCTCATCCCGCGTGCCTATACGCGCCTGTCCGGCGGCGAGAAGCAGCGCGTCCAGCTTGCCCGCGTACTGGCGCAGATCGGGTCGGCGGAGGACGCGGCGGCGCGGTTGCTGTTGCTGGACGAGCCGGTCGCCTCGCTCGATATCGGCCACCAGAGCCTGATCATGCGCAGCCTGCGTCGGTGCGCGGCCACCGGAGTCGCCATTGTCTTCGTCGGCCACGATGTCTCGCTGGCCGCCGCGCACGCCGACCGGCTGTTGGCCGTGGCCGAGGGCACTACCGTGGCCTGGGGTACACCGGCCGAGGTCGTGACCGAGGCCACGCTGGCCCGGGTCTTCGATGCCGAGACCCATGTCATCCCGCATCCGGTGACCGGCACCCCGGTGGTGCTGCATGATTGAAGCCATGTCGGGCCACCACTTGATTCTGGGCGGCGCGCGCAGCGGCAAGAGCGCGTTCGCCGAACGCACGGCGCTGGCGACACCGAGTGCCGAGCACTTCATCTATATCGCGACCGGCCAGGCGCACGATCTGGCCATGGCGGAACGCATCGCGCACCATCGCGCGTATCGCGATGCTCGCTGGCAAACGGTCGAAGCGCCGCTCGAGCTGGCGGCGACGATTGCCGCGCAGGATGCGCTGGGCACGGTGATCCTGGTCGATTGCCTGACGCTGTGGCTGAACAACGCCCTGGCGGCGGATGCGTGGCCCGCCGAGCGCGATGCACTGCTGACGACGTTGCCGGATTGTGCCGGCCGCGTGCTGCTGGTTTCCAATGAAGTCGGCTCCGGCATTGTGCCGCTCGGCGAGCTTTCGCGCACCTTCGTCGACGAAGCCGGGCGATTGCATCAGGCGCTGGCGGGCCTGTGTTCGCGGGTCAGTCTCGTCGTGGCGGGGTTGCCTCTGGATTTGAAGCCGTTGTCGTCATGGCCGTGAGTCGTCGTGCTTTCAAGTTGGCGGAAGGTTGGAGTTTCGCACTGATGTGCGAGTCACTTTCGTTTGCTTGTCCGAACGAACGTAACCCAAGGAAAGGACACCCTGTCTTGCGCCGAGGCTCCGCATCGGTGCCCTGCGCGGCTCCGGCCGCAAGCGGACCGCCGGAAACTCGCCGCGCTGCGCGCGACTCCGACATTCGGCGGTCTTTGTCGCTTTCGGCCGCCACTGCTCGGCGCCGCGCCCAAGGGGCCCGATACAGGCACGACACGGCAAAACCGGGGAGTTGGCCTGGCTGTATTTTGTCTCGTTACACGGAGACGGGCAGCGGCGACGGGTGTCCGGCGCGCTGCGCCGGTGCGGCAAGGTGTTTGAGGGCCGCCAAAGCGGCCCGAGTTTTTGCCGCATCCCGTCGTCGCGAGCATCGGAGTGAACCGGCATTAGCCGGCGCCGTGTCGGGTGCCTTTTTCTTGGTTCCTTCTTTGGGGCACGCAAAAGAAAGAACGCGCACATCAGTGCGAAACCAAAGCCCTGGTCGCCGCAAAAAAATGCCCCGGCGCCGACACGCGAAAGCCAGCCTCATCATCGTCGTCGGCTTGTCCGCACCGAATAGTTGCGTAGGTGGATTAGGTGCTCGCACCGTAATCCGACAGCCAAGCCTCGGAACCCAGGGATTGAGCGTCGGATTAAGCGCTGCGCGCTCATCCGACCTCCCGCTGCTGTCGCTCACATGAACGGTGTTTCTTATCCGTCGTCCGCCAATGCACGTGAATGGAACGCAAATGGTTTGTCGGCGATAAACAACGGAGTATTTTCGAGTCGTTGTGGCTTGGACGGTTCACGTCGTCGTTTTCGAAGCAATTGTCCGCAGATCGACGCCGTTGCACGCCGATACAAGACCAGAAGATTGTCGATTGCGTCCAGCTGGCTCGCGCACCACTGGGCTATGCCGTGGCGCGAACGACACCGGCCCTCGCACGCAATCATCAACGAGCCCCTTATCGTCCGATGCACGCGCTGACCGTCAAGTCACTGATTTTCGATCTGCGTGTATCCGCGTCGATCTGCGGACAGTCTTGTTATTCGCGCTTCATTCGCATGCATTCGCGAACCGGGTTTTCAACAGGAGCAATGATCTATGCCTGATTTCGACTGGCTCTTCGAACCGGCCGCCCAGCCCGACGAGTCCGCCCGCGCCGCGGCGATCGAACGACAGAATCAGCTCACCAAGCCGCCGGGCTCGCTCGGCCGGCTGGAGACGCTGGCCACGGATTTCGCGGCCTGGCAGGGCACGGACAAGCCCGTGCTGAATCGGGTCGGGCTGGCGGTGTTCGCGGCCGATCACGGCGTGGCCGCGCGGGGCGTGTCGGCGTTTCCACAGGAAGTCACGGCGCAGATGGTGGCGAACTTCGCGGCCGGCGGCGCGGCGGTGGCCGTGCTCGCGCGCGAGGCCGGGGCCGACATGGCGGTGGTCAATCTGGGCACGGTGACGCCGGCCGACGACGTGCCGGGGGTGGTCAATCATCGGCTGGCGCCGGGCACCGCGGATTTCACGCGCGGCCCGGCCATGGATGGCCCGACGCTGTCGGCCGCGCTGCGGGTCGGCGCGGACCAAGTGAACGCGGAGCTGTCGTTATTCGTGGGCGGCGAGATGGGCATTGCCAACACCACCAGCGCGGCGGCGGTGTTCGCGGCCCTGGCGGATCTGGACGGCGCGGCGACGGTCGGCCGCGGGACCGGGGTCGACGATGCCGGGCTGGCCGCCAAGCGGGCCGCCGTTGATGCCGGCCTGGCGCGACACCGTGTGCGCTGGACGGCGCAATCCCTGCCCGATGCCGCGCTGGCAGTCCTCGAATGCCTCGGCGGGCTGGAGATTGCCGCGCTCGCCGGCGCCTATGTCGCGGCTGCGCAGCGCGGCGTGCCGGTGCTGGTCGACGGTTTCATCAGCAGCGTCGCCGCGCTGGCCGCGGTGCATCTGAATGCCGGTGTGGCCGGCTGGTTGATCTTCGGGCATCGTTCGGCGGAAGGCGGCCATGGCCGGGTGCTCGAAGCGCTGGCCGCCGAGCCGTTGCTTGATCTGAATATGCGGCTCGGCGAGGCCAGCGGGGCGATGGTCGCACTGGGCGTGATTCGGTCCGCGTTGGCCGTTCACGGCAGAATGGCAACTTTTGCCGATGCGGGAGTCGCGGATAGTGCCTGATTTCGACATGACCACGACCACGGTCGACATCCTGCGCCACGCCGAATGCGAAGGGGGGCCGATCTTCCGTGGCTCGACGGACGTGGCCTTGTCCGAGGCCGGTTGGGCCCGGCTGCGCCGGGTGACCGAACCGCTCGCCGGCTGGGATGCGATCGTGACCTCGCCGATGCGTCGTTGCCGCGAGTTCTCCACCGAACTGGCCGCGGCCCGCGATGTGCCCTTGAACGTCGACGAGCGCTTCCGCGAGATGTATTTCGGCGACTGGGAAGGCGTGCTCATCGCCGACGTGTGGGCGAACCAGTCCGACGCCGCGCGCGCCTGGTATGTCGATCCGGAGAACAATACGCCGCCGAACGCCGAGCCGTTGCCGTCGATCCGGGCCCGGGTGGCCGAAGGCTGGGGCGAGCTGGTGGCCGCGAACCGGGGCGGCCACGTGCTGCTGGTGTGCCATGGCGGGGTGATCCGCAATCTCGTGGCCCATGTGCTGGATTTGCCACTGGCGGCGACCAACCGTTTCGGCATGCCCTATGGCTGCCGCGCCCGGATCAGCATCACGCACGACGGCGAGTCGTCGATGCCGAGGCTGATGGGTTACAACCTCGACCGGGCATGAAACGCGCCGCCACGCCGCTTCTTCTGGCGCTGTCACTGCTGACTGTATTGCCGGTCGGCCGGTGGCTGCCCGCACGTATCCGGCCGGTCGATCAGGGGCGTTCGGTGGTCTGCTATCCGTTGGTGGGCCTCCTGATCGGTGGGGTGCTCGTGCTCGCAGAAGGCGTGTTGCGCGGTGCGGCGCCTCTGCTTGCCGCCGCCTTGTTGTTGGCGGTGTGGGTCGGTATCACCGGCGCATTGCATCTGGACGGACTGGCCGACTGTGTCGACGCGGGCTGTGCCGGCCACCGCGACGCCTCGCGTATTCTCACGGTGATGAAGGACCCGGCCGCCGGGCCAATGGCGGTGGCCACGATCACGATCGTGTTGTTGGTCAAGTTCGCGGCCTTGGCGACATTGCTGCAGCACCGGGGCGCGATCGTCGGCTTGTTGCTTGCCGTGCCAATGCTGGCCCGTGCCGGTACCGCCGCGCTCATGGCCACCACGGCCTACCGCCGAGACCGGGGCATCGCCCGCGACCAGGCGGCCACCCGTCCGCGCGGGGCGATCACCCTGGGGATTGTCGTGGTGGCGGTGGCGGGCGCATGGCTATTGCCGCTGCCTCTCTGGACTTTAATGGTGCTGCTGGCCGGGGTGATCGTGTGGAGTTGGCGCCGGACCTGGCAGACCCGTATCGGCGGTTATACCGGCGACGTGGCCGGCGCGCTGATCGAACTGGTCGAGGCGGCGTCACTGGTGGCGGCGGCCTGGGGCCTGCCGTGGCATTGAGTCTGATGCTGGTCGCGGCACTGGTGGCCGATGCGGTGCTGGGCGAGCCGCGCCGGCGGCATCCGCTCGCGCTGTTCGGCCGTCTCGCCGATCGGATCGAAGGGCGGTTCAATCACGGCCGTCGACGCAATGGCATGGTCGCGCTCGCGCTGCTGGTCGGACCGCCCACGCTGTTTGTCGGCGCATGCGTCGACTGGGTTCCGAGCGGGCTGGCGTGGTTATTGGCGGGTCTGGTACTCGTGCTGGCGGTTGGGCGGGCCGGCTTGATCGAACACGCCGAGGCGGTGGCCCGACCGCTCGCCGCCGGCGATCTCGAAGGCGCCCGGCAACGCGTGGCCTGGCTCGTCAGCCGCGATACGGCGCAACTGGATGCCGCCGGCGTACGCGGCGCCCTGCTGGAGTCCGTGCTCGAAAACAGCAGCGATGCGATCTTTGCCTCGGTGTTCTGGTGGGTTTTCGGCGCTGCGGCGGCCGGCCCGGCGGGCGCTGCCGCGGCGGTACTCGCCCACCGGCTGATCAATACTCTGGATGCGATGTGGGGCTATCGCAGCCCCCGGTTCGTCGCCTTCGGCTGGGCCGCGGCGCGCCTGGACGACGGCATGAACTGGCCGGCCGCACGTCTCACCGCGCTGGCTTTCGTGCTGGTCGGCGACACCCGCGCCGCCTGGACCTGCTGGCGCGAACAGGCGGGGCGATGGTCCAGCCCGAACGCGGGTCCGGTGATGGCGGCCGGCGCCGGCGCCCTCGGTATCCGCCTCGGCGGCGGCGCCTGGTATCACGGCGCCTGGCGGGAACGGCCGGCGCTGGGTGGCGGGCGCACACCGCAAGACGTCGATGTCGTACGCGCGCTGGGTCTGGCCGATCGGGCATTGGCCGTGATCGTGGTGGCGGTACTCCTGATGGACGGGCTATGGGCATGATCCACGGCGGCAAGCTGCGTGCCGCGGCTGCGCACTACGGCATTCCCCGGCATGAATGGCTGGATCTGTCGACCGGCATCGCGCCCTGGTCGTGGCCGGTGCCGGCGCTGCCCGCGGCTGTCTGGTCGCGCCTGCCGGAGGCCGGTGATGGGCTGATTGCCGCCGCGGCCGCCTACTACGGCTGTGCAGCGGATTGGATCGTGGCCTTGCCCGGCAGCCAGTTCGCCATTCGCGAGGTGCCGCGCCTGTGCGCGCCGGCCACCGTGGCCGTGCCCGCCGTGGGTTATACCGAGCACGCCGCCGGCTGGCGCGCGGCGGGCCATAGCCTCCGGTACTACCGCGATCTGGACGATCTCGAGCGGATGCTGACGGCGGTCGATCGTGCCGTGGTGCTCGATCCAAACAATCCGACCGGCGAGCGCGCCGGTCCGGATCGTCTGCGCCGAGTCGCGCTCGCGCTCGGCCCGGGCCGGCTCATCGTCGATGCGGCCTTCGCCGATGGTGACACGGGGCCGTCTTTCGATCCGGTCGCGCATGAGGCGATTGTGCTGCGATCGGTGGGCAAGTTCTTCGGGCTGGCCGGCATCCGCCTCGGATTCGCCCTCGGTCACAAGGCCACGGTCGATGCGCTGCGTTGTGCCGTGGCGCCCTGGGGCGTGGCGCATCCGACCCGCTGGATCGGCACGCGGGCACTGGCCGACCGCGATTGGCAGATCGATCAGCGCGCCCGGATTCGGGACGCACAAGCGTGGCTTCGGGCGGGCCTCGTCGATGCCTTCCCGCAACAACTCGTGGTCAGTGGCGGGTCGTTCGTGACCGTGTTCTTTGCGGCCGAGGGTGCGGCCGCCGCGGCGCACGCCGAGCTGGCATCTCGGGCCGTGTTCACCCGGCTCGGCGACAACCGGCGCTGGCTGCGTTTCGGCCTGCCGCCGGAACACCAGCGCGAACGGCTCTCTACTGCTCTGTGGCATGTCGACGGGGTTTCCAGGCCATGACCGCGCAGCGCATGCGCCGCACGCGTCGGTGGTCTGTGCTCGGGTTGTTATCGCTGCTGGGCTGGTTGGCCGGACCGGCGGCCATGGCCGCGGCTGGCCCGGTTTCGGTCACCGATTTCACCGGGCATGAAGTCCGGCTGGCGCATCCGGCACGCCGCATCGTCGCCTTGACGCCCCATCTTGTGGAAAACCTGTTTACCGCCGGCCTGGGCAATCGCGTAGTCGGCGCCGTGCGTTATTCGAATTATCCGCCCGCGGCGCAGAGCATCCCGCGCGTGGGCGGCTACGACAGCCTCAGCCTCGAGGCGATCGTGGCGAAAAAGCCGGATCTGGTCGTCGCCTGGGCCGAGGGCGGCTCCCCCGACATCATCGGTCGGCTGCGGGCGCTGGGTATCGCCGTGTATGTCGATGATCCGCGTCGGCTGGCCGGCATTGCGCGCACCATTCGCGATCTGGGCGTGCTGGGCGGCACGGGCGGGCGCGCCGATCGCGCGGCCAGGGCGTTCGAACAGCGCATCGCGGCGCTGCGGCAACGCTACGCACATCGCCGCCCGGTTTCGTTGTTCTGGGAGGTATGGTCGGATCCGCTGCGCACGCTATCCAATGCCGGTATGACCGGCGCTGTGATCCGGTTGTGCGGCGGCCGCAACATCTTCGCCAAGGCCGCGACGCTCGCGCCCCAGGTCAGCATCGAGTCGGTCATCGCGCGTGCGCCACAGGCGATCGTGGCCTCGGGCGTGGCACAGACCAAACCACAGTGGAAAGCCTATTGGCGGCAGTGGCCGGCGATCCCCGCGGTTGCCCACGATCATTTCGTGACCGTCCCGCCGGACCTGATCAGCCGGCCCACCGTGCGCCTGGCCGACGGCGCTGCCCGACTCTGCCACAAACTCGCCCGCGTGCGCCGTGATCAGCGTCGGCCATAAGGCGAGTTTATCCACAGATTAAAAAGAATAGTTGTCCGCAGATCGACGCAGATTAACGCAGATCATAAGCCAGGGATGCGCAACGCTTGTGCAGAGGTTTTATCGTGTGCGGCATGTCGAGGAAAGTGCTTACAACCGCCTCTTGAAAAAATCTGTGCCATCGGCGTAATCCGTGGATAAAAATATTCTGCCGGTTGGCGGCATTGCTCTAGAAGCGGCTTGATCCGCAGATTGTACGGATTGTCACGGATAAAATAATTATCGGCAGATGCGCACCGAAACATGCGGATATGAAGAAGACGATACGTCATCACAGCGATTGAGCGGGGCGCGTGTGTTGTTTCAGGAGGAAAGGCATCTAAATCGCCCTATGCCCATCTGCGTGATTTGCGTCGATCTGCGGACAAAAAATGTGCCGTATCAGCGCGTGAGGAGCGATTACTCGCGCGTTGTGGTCTCCCGGGCTGGGGTTGTTCTGGAAGTCGGTTTATCCGCAGATTTCGCAGATTAAAAAAAACGTTGTTTTCCGCAGATCGACGCAGATTAACGCAGATGCTAAGAAAAGGATGCGTGACGCTTGTGCCGCAGCTGTATCGTGTGCGGCATGTCGAGAAAAAAGATTACAGCTGCCTCTTAAATAATCTGTGCAATCTGCGTAATCTGTGAATAAAAATGTGTCATATCAGCGCGCGAGGAGCGATTACTCGCGTGTCGTGGTCTTCTGGGCAGGGGTAGTTCCGGAAGTAGGTTTATCCGCAGATCGACGCAGATTAACGCAGATGCTAAGAAACGGGTGAATGGCGAGACAGGGTTCCTGATGTCGAGGACAAGTGCATACAACGGCCTCTTAAAATCTGTGTGATCTGCGTAATCTGTGGATAGAAAAAAGTGTCGTATCAGCGCGCGAGGGGCGATTACTCGCGCGTCATGGTCTGCCGGGCGGGGGGGGTCCGGAAGTGGGTTCATCCGCAGATTACGCAGATTTCACAGATTAAAAACGTTGTTTTCCGCAGATCGACGCAGATCTTGAGAAAAAGAATATGAACGCGTGTGCCGTGGTCGTACGTTCGCGTTATTGCGGGGAAGTATATTTGCAACGACCCCCTCAAGAATCTGCGTAATTGTGGATAGAAAGACGCGTCGTGTCAGCACGATCATCCGGTGCCGGGGCGTTTTAAAAAAAATGCGGCGGTCAGCTCAGTGCCAGCCAGACGCCGACGGCGGCGATCAGGGTGCCGGCGACGCGGTTCAGGAGGCGGACGTTGGAGCGTTTGGCGAGCATGGCGCGCGCGGCGGAGCCACCGCTGGCATAGAGGGCAAGACAGGTCAGTTCCATCGCCAGAATCATCGACAGCATTAGCACCAGTTGCGGTGCGAGGGCCTGCTGGAAGTCGAGAAACGGCGGCAACAGGGCGATGAAGAACGCCCAGCCCTTCGGGTTGGCGATGGCGGTGACCAGCCCCTGGGCCGCGAGCTGCGCTCGGGGCGGCGCGGGCGCGTCATCGGCGATTTCGGGAATCGCCAGATTGCCGCGCGAACGCCACATCTGGATACCGAGCCAGACCAGATACGCGCCGCCGACCCACTTGAAGGTGGTGAACACGGCCGGGTAGCGCATCAGGACGGTGGCCACGCCGATCACAGAGCCGACTGCGACCAGGCCCACGCCCAGCAGTTCACCGGTCCACATCCAGGCAGTGCGGCGCACGCCCACCGTCATGCCCAGACTCAGCGAGAGCGTCATGCACAGGCCCGGGGTCAACGAGACCAGGAAGAAGGTGGGGATAAAGATCGAAAGAACGGGGAGCGTCATTATGGCAATCACGGGTTACGGCGAACCGGGCGTGTGGTAACACGCGATGGCCGCTAACGTAACGTATCGTTAATTAGTCTAATTCAAGATATCCGCGCAATGGCCGATTGTGTATGTTGTGTCGACTCAAATAAACCGCCTTCTCTAAATAATTGTCCCAGGGGGAATCATGGATCCGGTTACTTTTGCTGCTTCGCCGTTCGCGCCGGTGGCGCTCGGTTTTTTCGGTCTGGGCACGGGCTATCTCATTCTCGGGCCTCAGGAACTGCTGGGCTGGCCCGAAAAGGATACGAACGTGGCGCGCGCCAACGGCGCCTGGGGCTTTTTCATGCCGGGCCTGTGCCAGGCGCTGGTAGGGTTTTACCTGTTCATCGGCCTGACGTGGTTCCACGTCTTTCATGAAGCCGCACTGTATGCCGCGGCGACCGCCTTTTCGGTGTTCGGCATTCACTGGCTGGCGATGGGTGTCATCAAGTTCGTCCAGGGCGATGCGCGTCCGAACGGCTTCATGTCCGTTGCGTTCTTTCTGGTGTCGATCCTGGGCGCACTGTCGATGGGCATGAACGGTGATACCCCGGTCGCGATTCTGTTCGTCGGTCTGTGTGCGGTCTATTTCTTCGAGTTCTTCGCCAGTTTCGGCATCGCGGTGCCGGCTTCCGAGCGTCTGCTCGGTCTGGCGCATGTGGTCACCGGCTTGTGGCTGATGTATCTGACCTATGCGGCCGTACTTAACCTGGCCAATGGCATGCATCTCTGGCTGTAACGGTAAACTGTCGCGGTTGCCCTACCGGCAGCCGCGGCAGTTGTTGTCGTTCAGCCCTCGCCGGCGCGCAGCAGGGTCTTGATGTGGATGGCGGCGCTTGCCGCCAGCGCATCGAGGGCGTAGCCGCCTTCGAGCAGGCTCACGACGCGACCGTCGCAATAAAGATCGGCCACTTCGGTAATGCGCTGGGTGATCCACTCGAAATCCTCGGCCTCGAGTTGCAGGTCGGCCAGTGGATCGGCGCGATGGGCGTCGAAGCCGGCCGACACCAGGATCAGCTGTGGTTTGGCCTCGTCGAGCGCGGGCAGCCAGTCGCGCTCGATGGCACGCCGGAATACCGAGCCGCCGACACCCGCGCGTAACGGCGTCTTGATCAGCCGGCCAGGAATGCTCTGGTCCGCGGTGAATGGAAACAACGGGTTCTGGTAACTCGAGCAGAACAGTACCCGCGGCTCATGGCGAAAGACATCTTCCGTGCCGTTACCGTGGTGTACGTCAAAATCGAGGATGGCGACACGTTCCAGGCCACCGACGGCCAGCGCGTGTGCGGCCGCGATCGCCACGTTGTTGAAGAAGCAAAACCCCATCGCTCTGGCGTATTCGGCATGATGCCCGGGCGGGCGTACGGCGCAGAAGGCGTTGGCGGTCTCGCCGGCGAGTACGGCATCCACCGCTGCGATCCCGGCACCAGCGGCATGGTGCGCCGCGGGCAGGGTGTGCGGTGTCAGCGCGGTGTCGCCGTCGATCGGCACTTGTCCGGTGGTGGGCGCGCTGGCGAGCAGCTCGTCGACATAAAATTCGTCGTGCACACGCGTGATGGCCTCGAGCGGGGCCTCGGGCGCGGTGCGCCGATCGAGCGCGTCGGCAATGCCGACCACCTCAAGCCCCTGCTCGATCGCGGGCAGCCGGTCCGGCGCTTCCGGATGGCCCCGTCCCATGTCATGGGCGCGGCACAGGTCATGGCGCGAGAAATAAGCTGTGGTCATGCGCGCGCCCCGATCACCTAGCCGCGCCGCGGCGCGGTTCGCCGGCTATGGGCGAAGTCGTCGTGACTTTTCTTGCCGACGGTGTCGGCCGTGGTGCCCGCCGTGGGGGGCTGTCGAGTGCGTGGCATGGCTCAGGCTTTTGCGGGACGGTGTTTTCGTTATTGGTACAGCGCGTGACCGCCGGCCTTGAACTGCTCGGCCTTTTCCTCGAGACCGGCCTCCAGCGCATCCTCGGGTGTGGCGATGCCGCGCTCGGCGGCGAACTCGCGCACTTCCTGGGAAATCCGCATCGAGCAGAACTTGGGCCCGCACATGGAGCAGAAGTGGGCGACCTTGGCCGCGTCCTTGGGCAGGGTTTCGTCGTGGAATTCGCGCGCCTTCAACGGGTCCAGTCCGAGGTTGAACTGGTCCTCCCAGCGGAACTCGAAGCGGGCCTTGGACAGGGCGTTGTCGCGGATCTGGGCGCCCGGATGGCCCTTGGCCAGATCGGCCGCATGGGCCGCGATCTTGTAGGTGACGATGCCTTCGCGGACGTCGTCCTTGTCCGGCAGGCCGAGATGTTCCTTGGGCGTGACGTAGCAGAGCATCGCCGTGCCGTACCAGCCGATCTGGGCCGCGCCGATGGCGGAGGTGATGTGGTCGTAGCCGGGGCCGATATCGGTGGTCAGCGGGCCCAGGGTATAGAACGGCGCCTGGTGGCAGTCGGCCAGCTCGGCGTCCATGTTTTCCTTGATGCGCTGCATCGGTACATGGCCGGGGCCCTCGATCATCACCTGCACGTCGTGGGCCCAGGCGATCTTCGTCAACTCGCCGAGGGTGCGCAGTTCGGCCATCTGGGCTTCGTCGTTGGCATCGGCGATCGCGCCCGGCCGCAGGCCGTCGCCCAGCGAGAACGACACATCGTAGGCCTTCATGATCGCGCAGATGTCTTCGAAATGCGTGTACAGAAAGCTCTCGGTGTGATGCGCCAGGCACCACTTGGCCATGATCGAGCCGCCGCGGGAGACGATGCCGGTGATGCGGTTGGCGGTCATCGGCACATAGGCCAGGCGTACGCCGGCATGGATGGTGAAATAGTCCACACCCTGCTCGGCCTGTTCGATGAGCGTGTCGCGGAACATCTCCCAGGTCAGGTCCTCGGCCTTGCCGTCGACTTTTTCCAGCGCCTGGTAGATCGGCACCGTACCGACCGGCACGGGCGCGTTGCGGATGATCCACTCGCGGGTCTCGTGGATATGCTTGCCGGTGGACAGGTCCATGATGGTGTCGCCGCCCCAGCGGGTGGCCCAGACCATTTTCTCCACTTCCTCGGCGATCGAACTGGTTACCGCCGAGGTGCCCATGTTGGCGTTGATCTTCACCCGGAAGTTGCGGCCGATGATCATCGGCTCGGATTCCGGGTGATTGATGTTGTTGGGGATGATGGCGCGCCCGGCCGCGATCTCGTCTCTGACGAACTCGGGCGAGACATGATCCGGCAGGTTCGCGCCGAACCCTTCGCCTGCGTGCCGGCGCAGCAGACGGGAGTCGCGGATTTCGTCGATGCGCGCGTTCTCGCGAATGGCGACGAATTCCATCTCGGGGGTGATGATGCCGCGCCGCGCATAATGCATCTGGCTGACGTTAACGCCGGCCCTGGCGCGGCGCGGGGCCCGCACATCGGGGAAACGCAGATGGCCGGTGGCGGCATCGGCGGCGCGATCCCGGCCGAATGCGGACGACAGGCCGGGCAATACCTCGGTGTCGCCGCGTTCCTCGATCCAGGTGGCTCGGAGCGCCGGCAGGCCGCGCCGCAGGTCGATCTCGGCACCCGGATCGGTATACGGGCCGGAGCAGTCGTAGATCGTGATCGGCGGGTTCTTCTCCACGCCGAAGGTGGCCGGCGTGTTCGATTGCGCCACCTCGCGCATCGGTACACGAATATCCGGCCGGCTGCCGGTGACATGAATCTTGTTCGAATTGGGAAACGGTACCCGCATCTCGTCGGCTAGACGCGCGGACACAGCCAGATCCTTGGGTACAGCACTCATGGTCGAATCCCGAGAGGAAACATCAAACGACAGACTGGCAATCTAGCAAGGCCCGGGGCGCAATAAAACCGCCCGGGCCGGTCGCCACGAAAGGGGCGGCGCCGGTTAACCGTGCGCCCCCAGGACGGCGCTGTCCACGCATTCGGCGCCGGCCGCGCGCATGGCCTGAATAGCCGCCTGCGTGTCGCCTTCGTGCATGTCCACGCCGCGCGTGCCGTCGACGATCAGGGTGACCGGGAAGCCCTCGGCCAGTGCGTCCATTACCGTGAACTTCACGCAGACATCGGCCGCCAGGCCCATCACGAACAATCGATCCGTGCCCAGACGGCGCAGTACGTCCGCCAGATCGGTTTCGTGCCGGTGATCGTTGTCGTAAAACGCCGAATAGCTGTCGATGCGGCGGTTTTCGCCCTTGCGCACGACGTGATCGATGTGTGCGACATTCAGCGCCGAGGCGAAACTCGCGCCGGGGCTGCCCTGCACACAATGCGCCGGCCAGAGAATCTGCTCCAGGCCGTCGACCTCGGTGACCTGGAACGGCTTGAAGCCGGCGTGCTGTTGGGCGAACGACAGATGATCCGCCGGATGCCAGTCCTGGCTCGCCACCACCGTGGAGAACCGCGGCATCAGGCGGTTGGCGACCGGCACCACGGCATCGCCGTCGGCCACGGCGAGCGCCCCGCCCGGCAGGAAATCGTTCTGGATATCGACCAGCAACAACGTATCGGTCATGACGAACCCTCCGGTTGACGCCCGTCATTATGACGCTGGGCGAGCCAATCACGCAGGGCGTCGGTCGACTCGTCCAGATAATGATCGATCAGCGCCGGGTAATTCGGCCGCTCGGCGAAGCAGGCGAACTGGGCCATGGCGTATGCGCGGATCGCACCGAGCTCAGGCGAGGTGTCCACCCGGGCGCCGCCCTCGATGACCGGCTGCAGCAATTCGATATGCGGCGCGTCGGCGTCGAAGCGATGCTCGTATTCGGCTACACCACCGGCCCAGGCGGTCGACCACGACGCCTCATCGTAGAGCAGGTCGGCGATCGGGGCGCCGTCCGCATCGGTGAAACGACGCACCTGCTGCACGCCGGGGCGCGTCAGTTTGCCCGGCGTATCGCTCATCTTCATGCGATACGACCAGCGCCCCGAATCCTCGCGGATGGCGGCGAGCTTGTACACGCCGTCGAGTGCGGCGTCCGGCTGGGCGGTGGTCAGGCGGGTGCCGATGCCCCACAGCGCGATCGGTGCACCGCGCGACTTCAGGTCGGCGATCGCGCGTTCGTCCAGGCTCGAGCTGGCCGCGATCCGGGCATGGGGAAAGCCGGCCGCATCCAGCCGGCGCCGGGCGCGCTTGGCCAGCTGCGCCAGATCGCCCGAATCCAGGCGGATGCCGGCCATTTCGTAGCCATGTTCGCGCAGTTTATTGCCCGCGCGGATGGCGTTTTCGATGCCTTCCAGCGAGTTGTAGGTATCGACCAGGAACACGCAGTTGTTGGGCAGGGCGCGCGCATAGGCATCGAAGGCATCGATTTCGTGATCGAAGGCCATCACCCAGCCATGCGCGTGGGTGCCCGATACCGGAATGCCGAACAGCTGCCCGGCGAGTACGTTGGAGGTGCCGGCACAGCCGCCGATGTAGGCCGCCCGAGCGGCCGAGACGCCACCGTCGATGCCCTGGGCCTTGCGCAGACCGAAGTCCAGTACGCTGTCGCCTTCGGCGGCGTGGGCGATGCGCGCGGCCTTGGTGGCGACCAGCGTGGGAAAATTCATCAGGTTGAGCAGCGCCGTCTCGAGCAGCTGGGCCTCGAGAATCGGTCCGGTCACGCGCAGCATCGGCTGATGCGGGAACACCGCCGTGCCCTCGGGGACGGCATCCACCCGGCCGGTGAAACGGAAATCCCGCAGATAATCCAGGAAGCCGTCACCGAACAAGGGTTCGCCGGCGTTGTCCTTGAGCGTGCCGAGGTAGGCGATGTCCGCCTCGGTGAAGCGCAGGGCGCAGACGTAATCGATGGCGGTTTCGATACCGCAGGCCAGCGCAAAGCCGTTGTCGAACGGCGCCTGGCGATAGAACAGATGATAGACCGCCTCGCGCTGACCGGTGCCGTTGAACCAGTGGGCATAGGCCATGGTCAGCTGGTAGAGGTCGGTCAGCAGCGCGGGCGCGCGGCCGTAGAGTTGCTCGATTGCGGACATCGCGTCGTTCGTTGAGACCGACCGTGCCGGCCGTGGCGCCGGTCGATCGGTTAGGCTGTGTGGCGAAAATCCGGGCGGCATGCCGCCGGACGGTCATCGCCCTGAATTACGTGCGCGGCCAGTTTACCCACATCCGCGGCTTGCAACACGAGGCCCGGCTTTCCCCGCCCATGAGTGAATCACGCCAACACCAGCAGAAAACCGGCCGCACGCCCTTGTCGTGGCGCCAGCGCCTGCGGGTCGCGATCGCGGCGCCGGTGCTGCGGCTGCTCGCGCGGGCCCTGCTGGCCACCTGTCGCAGCGCCGGCGTGCGGGGCGCGCATCACCTGGACGCACTGATCGAAAACCAGCGCCCGGCCTTGTTGTGCTGCTGGCATCAGCGGCTGCCGTATTGCGCCGGCTGGCTGCTGGCCGCGCGATCACGCGGTCTGGCGCCGGGTTTCCTGGTCTCGCCCTCGCGCGACGGCGAACTGGTCGCTGCCGTGGTTGGCGGCCTGGGCGCCACCGTCCTGCGGGGCTCGGCCAACCGGACCGGAGCGCGTGCATTCCGCGACATGTATGCCACGCTCAAGTCGGGCATATCGCCGGTCATCGCCGCCGATGGCCCGCATGGCCCGGCGCGCCGGGCCAAACCCGGCACCGCCATGCTGGCGCAGATGACGCGGGCGCCGATGCTGCCGATGAGCTTTGCCGCCGATCGCTACTGGCAGCTCGGCTCGTGGGACCGGATGATCATCCCCAAGCCGTTCGCGCGCGTGGTCATGATCATCGGCGAGCCGCTGGCCGGCGCGCGCGGCGACACGCCGGACGCCGCCGCCGCCGAGCTGGGCCGCCGTCTCGACGCGCTCACCCGCGCCGCCGAGGCCGAGTTCGACTAGGGCCTGTTGCCGTTTCGTACACGTGCCGCGTTGGAGACCGCAAATCCGTCGAGACAAGGCGCGCGTCGCCG
>NZ_JBQDYE010000016.1:0-84813 GCF_052044155.1 Salinisphaera sp. SWV1 | reverse complement strand
CCCCGGGAATGTGAGCGTTGGTTTGCGCTATTTTATCAGGATATCCCAGGCCGGCCTTGAGTCCGACAGACTCCTAGGGCCTCGCGACACCGGAACAGGCCCGCGCCCCATTCATCCGATCGGTTTTCAAGATGACATCGCCCACCGAGACACACGCACTCTCCGCGGCGGCCGACTGCGTGCTGGCCCTCGAGCAGGCCATGAGAGACGGCCAGCTCTGGCATGACGAGGTGCCGGCCCCGGCCGCCATGGCCAGCCGAACACCTTTCTGCGCCGATACCCTGGCCTTCACCCAGTGGCTGCAGTTCATCTTCGTGCCGCGCATGCGCGAACTGATCGAGGCCGGCGGGCCGCTGCCGGCCGCCAGCGGCATCGCCGTGATGGCAGAAGCCAAACTCACCGGTGCCAGCCCCGCCGAGCGGCGCGTCATCAAGGTGTTGGCGGCGTTCGATCGTCTGGTCGCGCGCGAAGCGAACTGAGTCCGCCCGCGCCGGCCGAGAGCCTACGAGCCGATGATCGCCGGGATGTAGTGATCCACCAGCAGCGCGGTGAACAACGCCATCAGGTAGACGATGGAATAGCCGAATGTCTTCATGCCGAGGCCCGGCTTCGGCCACCATTTCAGGCGTACGGCATAGACCAGGAACCAGCCGGACAAGGCAATCGCACAGATCAGATACAGCCAGCCGCTCATGCCGGTGGCGAACGGCAGCAGCGACACCGCGAACAGGATCACGGTGTAGACCAGAATCTGGCTACGGGTGTGCTCGATGCCGTGCGTGACCGGCAGCATGGGAATATCGACTTCGGCGTATTCCTTGGCCCGCTCGATCGCCAACGCCCAGAAATGCGGCGGCGTCCAGATGAAGATGATGAGGAACAGAACCAGCGAGTGCGCGGTCACCGAGTTGGTGACCGCGGCCCAGCCGAGAATCGGCGGCGCGGCCCCGGCGGCCCCGCCGATCACGATGTTCTGCGGCGTGGCGCGCTTGAGATACAGCGTGTAGATGCCGGCATAGCCCACCAGCGCGAACAACGTCAGCCAGGCCGTCAACGCATTGACCAGCGTGAGCAGAATCACCATGCCCGCCATGCCGATGGCGAAGGCAAAGATTGCCGACTGGCGTGTGTCCAGATGCCCGGTGACCAGCGGCCGCTTGCGCGTGCGCTTCATGCGTGAATCGGCCTGCACATCGATCATCTGGTTCACGGCGGCGGCCGAGGCCGCCATCAGGCCGATACCGAGGGTGCCGAACACCAGCGCGCTGATCGGCACCATGCCGGGCGTGGCCAGGAACATGCCGACCATCGCCGTAAACACGATCAGCAGCACGACCCGTGGCTTGCACAGCTCGTAGTAATCCGTGATCCGCTGCGACAGCGTCGGCTGGTAAACGGCGGAGGAAGAGCTAGACATGATCGCGCGCACTCCGTTGGGCATAGGCGATGGCGGCCGACGCCCATGGTAACAAGGCGGCTGCCGCCCTGCCGGGTTTATCCGCCCGCATGGATGCCATGGCCGGCGGCGGCTCGGATGGTATGGCGGGCGAATCATCATGGCGTGTCACATAGGGTTATCAGCGGGGCGGCGCCGATGCAGCGCGCCGGGCAGCACACCGCTCGATCGAACTGGCCGGTCGATTCTTACTTAAATCGACCCGAATGACCGCCAGCGGGCAGCGCCCGGGTCGAGCCGATCACAACCGCCGGCATCGATCACATACGGCAATTCGCCGTATCCGGTTGCCCGACGTCATTCATGACCTCCGACTTGATCTATGTACACAGTTCAGTCAATGGCTCGACGACGCCATCGCTTGCGCACCTGAAGCAGCCGTATCTCGATCTTCCTTCTTATGCGCTCATTCGCGTGCGTTGGCGGACAATAGGCTCTTGCTTAATCAGCCAGCTGAGTGTCGTACATAATCGAGACTTCCCTATTATCGCCCAAATCGTGCAGCCGGTGCAGCGGCCCGCGGCGAAGTATCGTCACCCCGCCGACACGCGCTGTACTCAAGCACGGCGACGCGTGTTGACCACAACGAGGATAATCAGCGCGATCACCGCCATCAGGAACCACTGCGACGCATACACATAATGCGCCCAGGGCCGCAGGCCAATGGCGCCCTCGTCCCAATCCCGCAGGAAACCACCCGGCGCCTTCGGGTTGAGCAACAACAACCCGTTCGCCACCGGCGCCCGGTACTGGCAACGCACGGTGGCCGCCGGCGGATAATTGAGGGCCCGTGGCCAGCCGGTCAGGCCGCACTGACGATCGTCACCCAGGCGCAGACCCGGCTGCGGAAACCCTTGCCAGTACCCGCGGACGGTCACCCGCCCGGCCGGCGCCTGCGGATTCGGCTTCGGCGTACTGCGGTCGCCGGTCTTCGGCACCCAGCCCCGGTCGACCATGACGCGCACACCCGAGTCCAGCACCAGCGGCGTCCACACACGATAGCCGGTTCGCGTGCCCTCGACCTGATCCGACAGCAACAGCTGATGCGCCGCGTCGTAATGACCGCTGACGATGTAACGATAGCCAGGGCGCGGCCCGCGCCCGCCGTCCACGGCGGCGGCGTCGAGGTGCAGGTGCCGGGGGCCGGCACGCCGGGCGGCCGCATGCTCGGCCACCAGGCGCTCCTTGTAATGCGCGCGCTCGATCTGCCAGACGCCGAGCCCCGACAGGATCGCCACCCCCATCACCGTGATGGCCACGCCCCACCAGGGCGGCGCAAAGCGAAAGGGTCCGATATTCATGTCGATCTCGACCCGGGCCGTCTCATGCCCCGACCGCGGGCCGTATCGGCCTGCCGCAATGGCCGTGGGTCGCAGCCAGGCCGCCCATCGCGGGCGATACCAACCGCCTGCGGGCCGGGCATGGAATGATCAGACATTGAAGGCATGGGGTCGCCGCGGTGGTCAGGTCGCTGCGCGGCCGGTCGAAGCGGCGCGCACCTCAGCACAGCTATTGTGCCTCAATCCATCGACAGTGCCTGTTCTGCCCGGTCGAGCCAGGTGCCCGGGTCGATCGCATGGTCGGCCGGCGGCTGCATCGGCACCCGGGCGAGACACGGCGCCGGCATCGCCGACGCCAGCCAGGACAGGTTCTCGTCCAGTCGCGGCTGGCGCGGCGGCAGCGTATTCGCCACCCAGCCGAGCAACCGGGTGCGTGCCGCAATCGCCCGGGCGGACAGCATCGCGTGGTTCACGCAGCCCAGCCGCATGCCGACCACCAGCACTGTCGGCCAGCCGTGACCGGCGACCCAGTCGGCGAAATCCCAGTCATCACCAAGCGGGACATGCCAGCCACCGGCCCCCTCGACCACCACCCAGTCCGCGCGCCCGGCCAGATGTGCGTGGCCGGCATCCAGCGTGGCGCGCGCGATCGGCGTGCCCGCGTCGGCGGCCGCGATATGCGGTGCGATCGCCGGCTCGAACGCGCAGGGATTGATTTCCCGGTAGGTGAATCCCGGCGAGCCCGCCGCCATCAGCGCCAGCGCGTCGTCGTTGCGCAAACCGTCCGGTGTGACGGTGCAACCGCTGGCCACGGGTTTGTAGCCCACCGCCCGGTGCCCGGCCGCGACCAGTCCGCGCAGCATGGCGGTCGCGATTCGTGTCTTGCCGATTTCAGTATCCGTGCCGGTGACGAAAAGCGTGCGTGCGGTCATGGGTCAAGCGTGGCTCATCGGGGGCGCCAAAAGCGCCGCGTGTTCATGGCGAGGCACCGACGGCCCCCGACAACGCCTGCCAGGACTCGGCGAGCGCGTCGATCAGGCCGTCGACATCGGAAAGATCGTGCGCCGCGCTCAGTGTGATGCGCAGGCGCGAGGTGCCGGGCGCGACTGTCGGCGGACGGATCGCGCCCACCAGATAGCCGCGTGCCAGCAAGGCGTCGCTGAGCGCCAGCGCCTGGCGCTCCTCGCCCACGATCACAGGCTGGATCGGGCTGTCGGATGCGGCAACCGACAACCCGGTGTCGGCGGCGCGGGCGCGAAAGCGCGCGACCAGCGCATGCAGATGCGCGCGCCGTTCCGGTTCGGCGCGAATGATCGACAGCCCGGTCCGGGCCGCGGCGGCGACGGCGGCCGGCATGGCGGTGGAAAAGATCAGCGAGCGCGCGGTCTGCAGAATGACTTCGATAATATCGTCGTCGCCGGCCACGAACGCGCCGGCCGCGCCGATCGATTTGCCGAGCGTGCCCGTGAGCAGTGGCACCGCGCCGCTGTCCAGCCCCGCCTCGGCGACACGCCCGGCGCCGTCCGGGCCGAACACGCCGATCCCATGTGCATCGTCGACCATCAGCCAGCCATCGCGGGCCCGGGCTACTTGCGCCAGCTCGACCAGCGGCGCGGTATCGCCGTCCATGGAGAACACCGCATCCGTAACCAGCAGCCGATGGCCGTCGCGCGCGCCGGCGAGTGCGGCATCCGCCGCCGCGACGTCGCCATGCGCATAGATGTGCTTGGCCGCCCCCGACAACCGGCTGCCATCGATCAACGAGGCATGATTGAGCGCATCGGCGACGATATGGTCGCCCTTGCCCAGCAGGGCCGCGATCACGCCGACATTGGCGCCGTACCCGGTCGAGAACACGAGCGCACGCTCGCGCCCGAGCCAGTCGGCCAGATCGGCTTCGAGTGCCGCGTGCTCGGTGTTATAGCCGGTCACGAGTTGCGAGGCGCCGGAACCGGTGCCGACAACGCGGGCCGAAGCACTCAGCGCGGCAGCCAGCCGCGGATCCGTGACCAGCCCGAGATAATCGTTGCTGCAGAAATTGAGCGCGCGCCGGCCGTCGACGCACACCTGCACGCCGTGTCCGCCGTCGATCACACGCCGGCGTCGCCGGCGGCCGGCGGCGTCGATGGCCGCCAGGCGTTGCCGGCAGACCCGGTGCAGGGATCCTGTCATCGTGCGCCCGCGCGCGGCTCAGACGCGCGCGGCCTGGGGCGACCGGTCGGCGCAGGGAGCCTGCCCCGGTTCCAGTTCGGTGTACTTGGGGCTTGCCTCGGGCCGCATGCCGAGCTTGTCCAGCAGGGCCAGGTCGGCGCGGTGCGCAGGGTTGGCCGTGGTCAGCAGTTCCTCGCCATAGAAGATGGAATTGGCACCGGCCAGAAAACACAGCGTCTGCACCGCTTCCGACATCTCCTCGCGGCCCGCCGCCAGGCGCACATAGGACCCCGGCATCATGATCCGGGCCACCGCGATCGTGCGCACGAAATCCAGCGCATCGATGGCATCGGTGCCGTGCAGCGGCGTGCCCTCGACCTGGACCAGGTTGTTGATGGGCACACTCTGCGGGTGCGCCGGCAGATTGGCGAGCTGACGCAGCATCTCGGCGCGATCACCCGGCTGCTCGCCCATGCCGACAATACCGCCGCAGCAGACCTTGAGGCCGGCGTCGCGCACATGCTCCAGCGTATCGAGCCGGTCCTGATAGGTGCGCGTGGAGATGATCTGCTCGTAGTACTCGGGCGAGGTATCGAGATTGTGGTTGTAGTAGTCGAGACCGGCCGCGGCCAGCGCTTCGGCCTGGCGCGCCTTGAGCATGCCCAGCGTGACGCAGGTCTCCAGCCCTTCGGCCTTGACCGCCTCCACCATCTCGATGACCTTCGCCAGATCCTTGTCCTTCGGGCTGCGCCAGGCCGCACCCATGCAGAAACGCGTCGCGCCGGCCGCCCGGGCCCGTTTGGCGGCATCAACCACTTGCGCGGTCGGCAACAAGGCCTCGCGGTCAAGCCCGGTGGCGAACCGCACGCTTTGCGGGCAATAGGCGCAGTCTTCCGGGCAGGCGCCGGTCTTGATCGACAACAGCGTGGAGAGCTGCACATCGCGCGCATCGAAATGCGCCCGGTGCGCCCCCTGCGCGCGGTGCATCAGTGCGGGAAAGTCGAGCGCGAACAGGGTCTCGACTTCGGCGCGAGTCCAGTCGTGGCGCAATGCGCCGGCTCCGGTGGTATCGGTCATGGCAGGATGGCCTTCAAGGATGCAGCGCTCACAGCTTTATGCAGCCGCCACCAGCCGTCAACCCCGAATGACTTCATTCCTTTACCACTGGTTACAAAGCGCCCGATCGGCCTGGCTCGCACCGCGTTGCCCGGTCTGCGCGGCGCCCATCGGTGCCGACGCCGGGCTGTGCGCGGGCTGCCGTGGCGAGTTGCCGGTGCTCGACGCGCAATGCCGGTACTGCGCGATCGCTGTCGCGCCGTCCGCGTCCTCGCGCGTGTGCGCGGCCTGTGCGCGCCGGCCCCGGTTCGATCATGCCTTGGCCGCTTTTCATTATCGCCAGCCGATCGCCTGGATGATCGGCGGCCTGAAATATCGTCGGCAACTGGCCCATGCCCGCGTACTCGGCGAGCTGCTGGCCGAGCGCGTCGCGGCCGAGCACCCGTGCCCGCCCGATCTGATCGCCCCCGTGCCGTTACATCCGGCCGCGTTTCGTCGCCGGGGCTTCAACCAGGCCGAGCGCATCGCCGCCCATCTGGCCCGCCGGCTGGACTGGCCACTCGAACGGGACGCGTTCGAACGACTGCGCGATACGCCGCGCCAGAGCACGCTTGACGCCGCACAGCGCGCGGCCAACGTGCGCCACGCCTTTGCCGCCCGGCGCGATCTCGGCGGGCGCCGCGTCGCCATCGTCGACGATGTCATGACCACCACGCGCACCGCCCGCGCGATGGCGCGCGCGGCCCGGGCTGCCGGGGCGAGCGCGGTCGAGGTGTACTGCGTGGCCCGTGCCTGAGGCCATCGGGCTTGCCGCCCGGCAATGCCTGCGATTAACTGAGCGGCCAACGCCCGCACCGTTGTTCGCCATGCTCGGTTATCTGTTGTCTCATCGCCCCTCGCCCGGCCGCCGCCCCGGCTCACTCGTGGACCCGGCGCCCGAGAACCGGATCGGCAAACTGCTGATCTACCGTATGGACTTCGGCGGGTCCGGCGGCGCCATCGAGCGTTGCGAGGATCAGTTGGACAAGGCGCTGGCGCCGGTGACCCAAAGCGACCATAAACTGACCTGGCTGCACTTCGAGGGCGACGTGACCGCGGCCCAACTGGCGCGCCTGGGAACGGATTTCTCGCTGCATCCGCTGGCGCTGGAAGACGTGCTCAACAACGGCCAGCGGCCCAAGCTCGACGCTTACCGCAATACCCTGTTCGCCACGCTTGCACTGCCCCACATGGATGCCGACGACGTGGTCTTCCAGCAGGTCAGCGTGTTCATCGGCCAGGACTTCGTGCTCAGTTTTCATGCCGGCGATCACGATGTGTTCGCCCCCGTACGCGAGCGTATTCATGCCGCCCACGGGCGCATCGCCCGCGCCGAGTCGGATTATCTCGGCTATTGTCTGGCCGATGTCGTGGTCGATTCCGGTTTCGCCGTGCTGGCGGGTTATCACGACCAGCTCGAAGACCTGGAGGACCGGATCTTCGAAGACCGCAAGAATGATCTGATCAGCGTCATCCACGATCTGCGACGCCGCTTGATCGGCATGCGCAAGGTGCTGATTTCACAGAACGAGTTACTCGTACGCTGGATCAGCCTCGAGCACTCTCTCATCCACGACGACAACCGTCCGTACTTTCGCGACGTACAGGATCACGCCAAGCGCGTGGTCGATCTCACCGACGGCTATTACGACACCGCCCGATCTCTGCTCGACACGCATCTGTCGCTGGCCTCGACCCGACTCAACGACGTGATGCGGGTACTCACGCTGATCGCGACCGTGTTCATGCCGTTGTCGTTCATCGTCGGCGTATACGGCATGAACTTCGACACCAAGTCGCCCTGGAACATGCCGGAACTGTCGTTCGCCTACGGCTACCCCGTGCTGTTGGGGGTGATGCTGATGCTGGTAATCGGCATGCTCATCTACTTCAAGCGCAAGCGCTGGGTCTAGCGCGTATCGCTCGGCCGCCAGACTACACCCGCGCATAGGCCGCAGCGGCCTGGGTCCAGCGTGCAATCAGGATATCGGCCTCGCGCGGGTGATAGGCGAGCACGTCGTCAGCCAGGCCGAGCGCCGATTCGGCGAGATCGGCATCGCGCACCAGATCGGCGATACGGAAGGCCTGGGCGCCGGTCTGGCGCGTACCCAGCACTTCGCCCGGGCCGCGCAGTTCCAGGTCGGCGCGGGCGATGGCGAAGCCGTCGGAAGTCTTGCGCAGTGCCGCGAGCCGCGCGCGGGCGGTATCCGACAGCGGCCCCTGGTAGAGCAGCACGCAGTGGCTGGCCACCGTGCCGCGCCCGACCCGCCCGCGCAGTTGATGCAGCTGGGCCAGCCCGAGCCGCTCGGCATTCTCGATGATCATGAGCGAGGCGTTGGGCACGTCCACGCCCACCTCGATGACCGTGGTCGCCACCAGGATATCGATGCGCCCGTCCTTGAAGGCCGTCATCGCACGGGCCTTGTCGGCGGCCTTCATGCGCCCGTGAACCAGCGAGACACGGGCGCCGTCGAGCGCTTCCGAGAGCGACTCGGCCGCCGCTTCCGCGGCCTGGGCCTCGAGTTTGTGCGAGGTCTCGATCAGGGTGCAGACCCAGTACACCTGCCGGCCCTCGGCCACGGCATCGCCGATACGGGCGATCACTTCATTACGGCGGGTGTTCGGGATGGCCACGGTCGTGATCGGCGTGCGCCCGGGCGGCAACTCGTCGATAACCGAGGTATCCAGATCAGCATAGGCGCTCATCGCGAGTGTGCGCGGGATCGGGGTCGCCGTCATGATCAACTGATGCGCCGTGGTGCGCCCGGAGCCGGCCTTGTTGCGCAGCGCCAGACGCTGGTCGACGCCGAAGCGGTGCTGCTCGTCGATCACCGCCAGACCCAGCCGGCCAAACTCGACCGCGCTCTGGAACAACGCATGGGTGCCGACCGCAACGCCCGGCGTGCCGGCCGCGATCGCGGCGACGATCTGTTCATCCTTCTTGCGCTTGCCGGTGATCAGCCAGACCGGCACGCCGAGCGGTTCCAGCCAGCGCGACAAGGCGCCGTGATGCTGTTCGGCCAGCAATTCGGTGGGCGCCATGAAGGCGCCCTGCCAGCCGTTGTCGACGGCGGTGAGCAGCGCCGCGGCGGCGACCACCGTCTTGCCCGAACCGACATCGCCCTGCACCAGCCGCAGCATCGGCGAAGCCGCCGCCATATCGGCCAGAATCTCGCCGATCACCCGGCGCTGCGCGGCGGTCGGCGCGAAACCGAGGCCTTCGAATAACGGCGCCAGGCCGCGCCCGGCTTCGCGCATGGCGGGCGCCCGGTCGCTGCGAATCTGCTTGCGCCGCGACCGGAGCGCCAGCTGGTGGCCGAGCAGCTCCTCGAACGCCAGGCGCCGACAGGCGGCGTCGCGGCCATCGGCCAGGGCCGCCAGATCGGTGCCGGGCGGCGGCGCGTGGATCCGGCGCAGGGCTTCGGCCGCCGATAGGGCCAGCGCCGGTCCGGCGAGGCCCGCCGGCAGCCCCTCGGGCCAGAAGTCGGGCCGCTCGATCAGCGTCAACGCCTGTCCGACCAGGTCACGCAGACGATTCTGGGTCACCCCCGCGGTCGCCGGATACACGGGGGTGAACGATGGCACGAAATCATGCCCGGCCGCGGCATCGGCCACGACCTCGGTTTCCGGGTGCACCATTTCCGGGCCGTAGGCGCCACCGCGCGGCTCGCCGTAGACGCGCAGCCACGTGCCCGGCGCCAGCCGCGCCTGTTGTGCCGGGCCGAAATGAAAGAACCGCAGCCACAGCCGCCCGGCGCCGTCCGATGTGGTCACGAGCAGGCTGCGCCGCCGGCCCATCCGGACCTCGGCGGATTCGACACGAACCACCGCCAGCGCCGCCCGCCCGGGCGCGAGTTCGAGCACCGGCGTGATCCGGCTTCTGTCCTCGTAGCGCAACGGGCGGTGCAGCAGGACATCGCCAATCGAGACGATGCCGAGGCCGGCCAGCCGATCTGCCAGCTTGGGGCCGACGCCGGCCAGCCGTCTGACGCTGGCGGTGGCCGCCGGCGCGGCCGCCGATTGCGGTGGCGAGGCGGCCCTAATCGGCGACGAGGATGGCATCCGCCTCGACGGCCGCATTCTTGGGCAGGGCGGCCACACCGATGGCCGCACGCGCCGGATACGGCGCGTTGAAACGCGCCTTCATGACTTCGTTGACCACGGCAAACTGATCCATGTCGGTCAGATAGATGCCGATGCGCACCGCATTGGCCAGGGTCGTGCCCGCGGCTTCGGCGATCGCGGTCAGATTGTCGAAAACCTGCTCGACCTGGGCCTTGAAATCGCCGTCGACCAGCTCGCCGGTTGCCGGGTCGAGCGGAATCTGCCCGGAGACGAAGATCGTGCCGTTGGCGCTCACGGCCTGGGAATACGGCCCAATCGCCGCCGGGGCGTTCTCGGTGTGGATGATCTGCTGGTTGATCGGCTGCATGGCGACTCCGCGATGGTAAAAAAAGACACTGTATTTTTACACAGCATTTCGTTTCGGCCCAGACGTCAGCGTGTGTTTTCGTCGACCGGCCCCGACGTGTCGACCGGCGCGGGTCAGCTGCGCTCGACCTTTTCCACCTGCGGGATACGGCGAATGCGCCGTATGACGCTGGCCAGATGCTGGCGGTCGCGAACGCCGATCAGGAATCGAATCGTCACCAGCGCACCGCCGCGCTCGGGGAAATTGACGTTCTCGATACTGCATTCCCCGTCGGCAATACGCGATGAAATGTTGGCCAGCAATCCGCGCTCGTTGGACGCGGTCACCCGCAGTTCCACGTCGTAGTCGCCGGACACGTTGTCGGCCCAGGTCAGCTCCACGCGATCATTGGACGCGCCCTTGCGCGACGAATAGGCGCAACCGGTGCGGTGCACCACCAGTCCGCGGCCGACGCTCGCCTGGCCGTGGATCGCGTCACCCGGCACCGGATGACAGCACTTGGCGAACTCCACAACCAGGCCCTCGGTGCCCTGCACCGCCAACGGCTTGGCGCGCTTGCCGGCCGCCACCGGGGCATCGCTGGCCAGGAAATGCCGGGCCACCAGCGGCGCCAGCCGCCGGCCGAGCCCTATGGCCGCATACAGCGCCGGCAGACTGGCTTCGCCCATCTCGGCCAGGCCGCGATCGATATCGCTGCGCGACAGCCGCCGCAGCGACAGGCCGAGATCGGATAGCGATTTTTCCAGCAGACGCTCGCCGAGTTCGCGCGCCTTGTCCTCGCGCTGGTTCTTCAGATAGCTGCGCACCCCCGAGCGTGCCTTGCCGGTGCGCAGGAAATGCAGCCAGGCCGCGTTCGGCCGCGCATGCTTGGCGGTGATGATCTCGACCGTCTGGCCCGACTTCAGCTTGTTGTTCAACGGCGCCAGGTGACCATCGACACGGGCCGCCACACAGCGGTTGCCGAGCTCGGTATGCACCGCATAGGCGAAGTCGACGCAGGTCGAGCCCTTGGCCAGCTGGATGATCTGGCCCTTGGGCGTGAACACGTAGACCTCGTCGGGGAACAGGTCCAGGCGCAGGTTGTCGACGAAGGCCAGCGAGTCCCGCTCGCCCTCGGTCATCTCCGCGAGATGGCCGAGCCAGGCGCTGGTATCCAGATTGCCGAGCTTGCCGACCGATTCGCCCAGCTTGTATTGCCAGTGTGCCGCGATGCCCGATTCGGCGATCTGATCCATCTCGCGGGTTCGGATCTGAACCTCGAACTTGAGGCCGCCACGCGCCAGCACCGTGGTATGCAGCGATTGATAGCCGTTGAGCTTGGGGTTGGCGATGTAGTCGTTGAACTGCTCGGAAATCGGCCGATAACGATGATGCACGATGCCGAGCACGCGATAGCATTCATCGACCGTGTTCACGATCACGCGGACGCCGTACAGATCGAAGACATCGAGAAAACGTCGATGCTTCTCGCGCATCTTGCGATAGATGCTGTACAGATTCTTGCGCCGGCCCCGGACCGCGGCCGTCAGCCCCTCGGCGGCGACCGCACGCGAGAGGTTTTCCTCGATCTCGCGCAGCAGGCTGCGCCGATCGCCGGTAATCGAGCGCGAGGCCCGCAGCAGCACCTCGTAGCGCCGCGGATAGAGATTGGCAAAGCCCTTCTCCTCGAGCTCCTCGCGCATGCTGTTGATGCCCAGCCGGCGCGCGATCGGCGCATAGATATCGAGCGTCTCGCGCGCGATGAGGGCGCGTTTCTTCGGGCTCATGCCGCCGAGCGTGCGCATGTTGTGCAGGCGGTCGGCGAGCTTGACCAGGATCACGCGGATATCGTGCGTCATCGCCAGCATGAGCTTGCGGAAGCTCTCGGCGGTGGCCTGCTCGCGGCTGCGGAACTGGGCCTTGTCCAGCTTGGATACGCCGTCGACGAGCGCGGCCACTTCGGCACCGAAGCGCTGCGCGACCTCGTCGCGCGCGGCGTCGGTATCCTCGATCACGTCGTGCAGGATCGCCGCCATCAGGGTGGTGGCATCCAGGCGCATGTTGGCCAGAATGCGGGCGACCGCCAGCGGATGGTAGATGTAGGGTTCGCCGGTCTTGCGGAACTGGCCGCGATGCTGGCGCTCACCGTATTCGTAGGCCGATCGGACCTGGGCAATCTGCTCGGCGGGCAGATAGGTTTCCAGATGCTCGGCGAGCGCATCGATGCCGTACTCGCGCGATATGCGCGAGGTGCGGATCTTGCTCTGGATACGTGTCAGGCCATTCAGTTCCATGGCCTCAGATTACTTTGATTGCGCGGGGCTGGCGAGCCTTGCGGCGCAGGCCGCGAGCGGCCGGGCGCGCGCCGTGGCACGCCCGGCCCGCGCTGTCGTCACTCGTCGGCGCCGGCCTTCTTCGCGCCGCGTCTTTCATCGGCCTGGAAATCTTCCTCGCCGGGCTCGGCCGGGCGCGGCGCTTCCATACTCGACGACATGGGCGGCAGATCCGGTTCTTTCAGGATGTCGCGGCTGATCAGGCCTTCCGCGATCTCGCGCAGCGCGAGCACGGAGGGCTTGTCGTCCTCCCAGTCCAGCTGGGAGTGCGCGCCGCGCGCGAGCTGCCGAGCCCGCTTGGACGCGATGGTCGCCAGTTCGAACTTGTTGTCGACGTGTTCGAGACAATCTTCAACGGTAACGCGCGCCATGGGTACCTCGCATTTCTAGCGCAATCGGGCAGTATAACGATTCGAGTTGTTCGCAGCCAGCGCAATCAGGCGGTGCGCTCGAATATCCGGGTCAATTCGTCCAGCGCCCGCTCGAAGCGGTCGTTGACGATCTGATAGTCGTAATCGTCGGCGTGGGCGAGTTCGTCGTCGGCCTCGGCCAGTCGACGCTGGATCGCGGCCTCGTCCTCCGAGCCGCGGGCCCGCAGGCGCCGTTCCAGTTCTTGCCGCGACGGCGGCCGGATGAAGATGGTCACGGCCTGCGGCGCGCGCTCGCGAACCTGGGCCGCGCCCTGCCAGTCGATGTCCAGCACCACGTCCTGGCCGGCGTCGAGCCAGCGTTCGGTCTCGGCGGCCGACGTGCCGTAATAACGATCGAACACGCGTGCATATTCCAGGAATTCGCCGCGGGCGATCATGGCCTCGAACACCTCGCGCGTGACGAAGTGATAGTCCACGCCGTCGACCTCGCCGGCGCGCGCGGCGCGCGTGGTGTACGACACGGAGAAGCGGGCGATGCGCCCGCCCTCGCCGAGGCGCGCGATCACGGCACGCGTCAGGCTGGTCTTGCCGCCACCGGACGGCGCGGAGATGACATACAGCCGGCCGGCCCGGTTATCGGTGTGATTTGCCACGGTCATTCGATGTTCTGCACCTGTTCGCGCATCTGCTCGATGAGCACCTTCATTTCCACCGCGTGCCCGGTGACCTCGGCATCGACCGACTTCGAGCCGAGCGTGTTGGCCTCGCGATTGAACTCCTGCATCAGGAAATCCAGCCGGCGCCCGATCGGTTCGTCGCGCGTCAGGGCATGCTTGAGCGCCTCGATGTGCGCGCCCAGCCGATCCAGTTCCTCGGCCACGTCCATGCGCTGGGCCGCCATGACCAGCTCGGTTTCGACCCGAGCCGGATCGGCCTCGATGTCCATCTCGGCGAGCCGGGCACGCAGCTTGTCGGCCTGCTCGGCCCGCACATCGGGCACACGACGGCGCACCGCCTGGGCGTGTTGCCCGATCGCGTCGGCCCGGGTCACCAGCATATCCGCCAGACGCGCCCCTTCGGCCGCGCGCATGTCGCGCAGATCGGCGAGCGCCGTGTTCAGCGATTCCAGCGCCGCGGCCTGCAGCGTTTCGGTGTCCGGCTCGATCTCTTTCTGGACGCCGGAAAACGTCAGCAGCTGCAGTGCGTCCGGCGCCCGGCAATCGATCACGCTCGAGCGCACGGTATCGACCGCGGCGGACACCGCGGCCAGACGCTCGCTATCGATCTCGATCGACTGGTCCGGGCGGGCGGTCGCCAACCGGGCAGTCACCTCCACCTTGCCGCGGCCGACATACTGGCCCACTTGCTCGCGGATGGCGGGCTCGAGTGCGCGCAAGGGCTCGGGCAGGCGGGCGGATACATCGAGATAGCGGTGATTGACGCTGCGCAGCTCCCAGACGAGTTCGCCCCACTCGCCCTGGGCCTCGCGGCGTGCGAATCCGGTCATGCTGCGGGTCATACGCGTGCCTTGATCGATTGCTTGTGGTCGCCGAATGGCGCGCAGTATCGCATAGCCGGCACCCGCCCCGGGCGCGACCGGTGCGCGTTGCCGGCCGGCGCGACAGGCGCGGGCGCTGATACACTAGCGGGCTATTCCACCCAAACCCTCACGAGGCGAACTTGATCAACCGACCCAGCGGCCGCGCCGCCGACCAGCTCCGTGACGTGACCATCCAGCGCCATTTCACCAAGCACGCGGCCGGTTCGGTACTGGTGTCGTTCGGCGACACCCGCGTGATCTGCACCGCCAGCGTCGAAGAGCGCATACCGCCGTGGCTGCGCGGCACCGACTCGGGCTGGCTGACGGCCGAATACGGCATGCTGCCGGGCGCGACCGGCAGTCGCAACGGGCGCGAGGCCGCACGCGGCAAACAAGGCGGGCGCACGATCGAGATCCAGCGCCTGATCGGACGCAGCCTGCGTGCGGTGATGGACCTGAAAGCGCTCGGCCAGCGTTCGGTGACGATCGACTGCGACGTGATCCAGGCCGACGGCGGCACCCGTACGGCCTCGATCACCGGCGGCTATGTCGCCCTGGTGGATGCAATGAACCGACTGGTGGCCGACGGCAAGCTGAAATCCAGCCCCCTGCACGGCCAGCTGGCGGCGGTGTCGGTCGGCATCTATGCCGGCGCGCCGGTGCTCGATCTCGACTACGCCGAAGACAGCCAGGCCGAGACCGACATGAATGTGGTGATGAACGAGGCCGGCGGTTTCATCGAGCTGCAGGGCACGGCCGAGGGCCATGCCTTCGCCCGCGGCGAGCTCGACGCGCTGATCGGCCACGCCCAGAAAGGTATCGGCGAATTGATCGAAATCCAGAGCGCCGCGCTGGCCGAGGGCTGAGCATGACCGAACGCTGGGTTCTCGCATCCGCCAACCCCGGCAAGCTCAGCGAGCTGGCCGCGCTGCTGGCGGAACTCGACATCGAAGTCGTATCCCAGGCGGCATTCGACGTCCCGGATGCCGTCGAGGACGGCGTCGCCTTCGTCGACAATGCCCTGATCAAGGCGCGTCATGCCGCAGCGGCGACCGGCCTGCCGGCGATCGCCGACGACTCCGGCCTGGCGGTGGATTATCTGGGCGGCGCCCCGGGCATCCGCTCGGCACGCTTTGCCGGCATCCACGGCGACGACGCGGCCAACAACGCCGCGCTGCTCGAAGCACTGGCCGGCGTGCCGGACGCCGGGCGGGGCGCCGCCTTCCATTGCTGCCTGGTGGCGACCCGGGCGGCCGACGATCCGGTGCCGGTGATCGCCCAGGGCGTGTGGCGCGGCAAAATTCTGTCCGCCCCCCGCGGCGACGGCGGCTTCGGCTACGATCCGTTGTTCTGGGCGACCGAAGAAAATGCGAGCGCGGCGGAACTGACCGCCGATCGAAAGAACGCCGTCAGCCATCGCGGCCGCGCCATGGCGGCCCTTATCGACCGGTTTCGTGAACGTCGCTGAAACCGCATCGCAGACCCCACGGGCTCGCGGCGATGCCGCGGCCACCCCGCTGGCGGTGTACGTACATCTGCCGTGGTGCGTGGCCAAATGCCCGTACTGCGACTTCAATTCGCATCGGGCGCCCGCGGAGTTGCCGGAATCGGCCTATATCGATGCATTGCTCGCGGACTGGCGGCTCGCCGCCGCCGACGAGACCCGCCCGATCACCAGCGTATTCATCGGCGGCGGCACGCCCAGCCTGTTCTCCGGAGCCGCGATCGGGCGGGTGCTCGACGCCCTGGACCGGCGCCTGGGGCTGGCCGCGGATTGCGAGATCACGCTCGAGGCCAACCCCGGCACCACGGAGCGCAGCCGCTTCGTGGATATGGCCGCGGCCGGCGTGAACCGCATCTCGCTGGGTGTGCAGAGTCTGGATGCCGATTGCCTGGCCGCGCTCGGACGCATCCACGGCCCCGGCGAGGCGCTGGCCGCCATCGCCGATGTCCAGGCCGCCGGCATCGAGCGGCTCAACTGCGATCTCATGTTCGGCCTGCCGGGCCAGACCCCGGCCTCCGGCCTGGCCGACATCGACACGCTGCTGGCCCGGGATCCGGGCCATATTTCCTATTATCAGCTGACGCTGGAACCCGGCACACCGTTTCACCGGCGGCCGCCCCCACGCCCCGACGACGACCGGGTCGCGGACCTGTTCGAAGCCGCCGCCGAACGCCTGCGCGGCGCCGGTTATACCCAGTACGAGGTTTCCGCCTGGGGCGGCGACCACCGTTGTCGGCACAACGACAACTACTGGCGCTTCGGCGACTATCTGGCGATCGGCGCCGGCGCCCACGGCAAGCAGACGCTGGGCGACGGCACGATCGTACGTACCGCGCGCCAGCGCTGGCCGGCCGGCTACATGAAGTCCGCCGGCTCCCCCGCCGCGATCACCGAGACCCGCCATCTGACGCCCGAGGATGCCCGCTTCGAAGCATTGCTCAACGGCCTGCGTCGACGCCACGGCCTCATCCGCCCGGAATACGAAGCACGTACCGGCCTGGCATGGGCACAACTGCTGACGACGCTGGCCGAGCCGATCAACCGGCGGTTGCTCGTGGCCGATGCCGAAACGCTGCGCGCCAGCGATCACGGCTGGTATTTTCTCGACACCATTCTTGCCGAGCTGCTTTGATGATCGACGAACCCAGCTTAGTGTGTCCGTACTGCGGCGAAACCATCACCATCGTGGTGGACACCACCGCCGGCAATCAGCGCTACGTCGAGGATTGTTTCGTCTGCTGCCAGCCGATCGTGCTTACAATCGCGATCGACAACGCGGGCATACTGGATCATGTCGACGCCGAGCCGGAAAACGTATAGTTTCGGCACCCAGGCATGAGACGAGGGCTGGCGGCTGGCTGCAACGCGGACCGCCGTCTATACTCGACCGTCATTCGCTGTGCGCACGCGCGGTCCCGCGCGTGCAATGCCGCAGAACAACCAATTGGGCTACATGGCCGAATATTCACGTAAACAGGAAGCTCTGGATTACCACGCCCGCCCCAAACCGGGGAAGCTGGGTATATCGGTAACCAAACCGTTCACGACCTACGGCGAACTCTCGCTGGCTTATACGCCGGGCGTGGCGGAGCCGGTCAAGGCGATTCGCGACAACCCGGAAGACGCCTACCGCTATACCTCCAAGGGTAATCTGGTCGCGGTGATTTCCAACGGCACTGCGGTACTGGGCCTGGGCAATACGGGCGCACTGGCCAGCAAGCCGGTGATGGAAGGCAAGGCCGTCCTGTTCAAGAAATTCGCCGATGTCGATGTATTCGACATCGAGGTCGACGCCGATACCGCCGAGGCCATGATCGAGACGGTCACGCGTATCGCGCCGACCTTCGGCGGCATCAACCTGGAAGACATTGCCGCCCCTGAATGTTTCGAGATCGAGAACGCGCTGATCGAGCGCCTGGATATTCCGGTGTTCCATGATGACCAGCACGGCACCGCGATCATCGTCGCCGCCGGCCTGATCAACGCGCTGGAACTGCAGGACAAGAAGCTCGCCGACGCCAGGATCGTGTGCATGGGCGCGGGCGCGGCGGCCATTGCCTCGATGAATCTGCTGATCGAGATGGGCGTGACCCAAGAGCACATCTACATGTGCGACAGCAAGGGCGTGATCCACGACGGCCGCGATGATCTGTCGAAATACAAGGCCAAATTCGCCACCCGGACCGACAAGCGCACGGTCGATGACGTCATGGCGATCGCCGACGTGTTCATCGGCGTGTCCGGGCCGGACACGGTATCCAGGGCGCAGATCGCGTCCATGCCGCCCCGACCGGTCGTGTTCGCGCTGTCCAATCCGAACCCCGAGATCTTGCCGGAAGATGCCAAGTCCGTGCGCGACGACCTGATCATGGCCACCGGCCGCTCGGATTATCCGAACCAGATCAATAACGTGCTGGGCTTTCCCTATATCTTCCGCGGCGCATTGGACGTGCGCGCGCGACGCATCAACATGCAGATGTGCGTCGCCGCCGCGCGCGCCATGGGCGAACTCGCCCGCCGCCCGGTGCCCAATACGGTGCTGGAAGCGCACAGCCAGGACAGCATGTCGTTCGGGCCGGACTATATCGTCCCCAGCCCGTTCGACCCGCGCCTGATCGATTTCGTACCGCCGGCGGTTGCCGCCGCCGCGGTGGAAACCGGCGTGGCACGCATTGAATACCCTTCGCATTACCCGCAGCCCGCGATCGATGTATCCGATCGGTAGGGAGCCCTGCGGCAACTTTCGGGAGACTCACCATGGCCCACACGTACAAATTGATTAACGGCGACGAGAGCCAGACCACTGAGTTGCCCCTGGTCGAAGGGACCCGGGGCACGCCGGCCGTCGATGTGCGCGCACTCAACCAGAAACAGGGCGTATTCACCTACGACCCGGCGTTCACCGCCACGTGTTCCTGCGATTCCGACATCACCTTCATCGACGGCGAGAACGGCAAGCTCATGTACCGCGGCTACTCGGTAGAGGATCTGGCCGAAAAGTCGAGCTATCTGGAAGTCTGCTATCTGCTGCTCAACGGCGAGCTGCCGACCGCGGATCAAATGGCGGCGTTCCGCGACTCCATCACCCATCACACGATGCTCAACGAGTCGCTGGTCAAGTTCTACGACGGCTTTCACTACGACGCCCATCCGATGGCCATACTCACCGGCATCACGGGTTCGCTGTCGGCGTTCTACCACGACACCACCGACATCCGCGATCCGGAGCACCGGGAGATCTTCGCGCATCGCATGATCGCCAAGATGCCGACCATCGCGGCCGCGGCCTACAAGCACTCCATCGGCCAACCCAAGATCGGCCCGAAGAATCATCTCGACTATGCCTCGAACCTGCTGCGCATGATGTTCGCCGTGCCGGCCGAGGAGTACGAAGTCGATCCGGTCGCCGCCAAGGCGCTGGACATCCTGTTCATCCTGCACGCCGATCACGAGCAGAATGCCTCGACCTCGACCGTACGCATGGCCGGCTCCACCGGGGCCAACCCCTATGCCGCCATCTCGACCGGCATCGCCGCACTCTGGGGCCCGGCCCACGGCGGCGCCAACGAGGCGGTGCTGAACATGCTCGCCGAGATCGGCGACGCCTCCCAGGTCTCCAGGTATCTCGACAAGGCCAAGGACAAGGACGACCCATTCAAGCTGATGGGCTTCGGCCACCGCGTGTACAAGAACTTCGACCCGCGCGCCAAGGTCATCCGCAGCTACTGCCATGAAGTGCTCGAGCACTACAACATGCAGAACAACAAGCTGTTCGAGCTGGCGCTTGAGTTGGAGCGGGTGGCGCTGGAAGACGATTACTTCGTCGAGCGCAAGCTGTATCCGAACGTGGATTTCTACTCCGGCATCATCTATCAGGCGCTGGGCATTCCGATCAATATGTTCACGCCGATGTTCGCCATCGCGCGCACGGTCGGCTGGGCCGCGCACTGGTCCGAGATGATGGCCGATCCGAACATGCGCATCGCACGTCCGCGTCAGGTCTATACCGGCTACGACCTGCGTGACTACGTCGATATCGACAACCGCTGATCCGCGCCACCGCGAGCGCATCGTCAGCGGCGCCCACGGCCGCCGCTGACGTGAGCGAGACACCGGGCTCGCCGACCACGGCGCGGCGACTGGCGTTGTGCAGTGAATGCGACTGGGTGGTTCGACTGCCGGCGCGCCGGCCCGGGCAGCGTGCCCACTGCCCACGCTGCCATCATCACCTGACCGGTACCGCGCGGCGCGATGCCCAGGCGCCGATGGCCTGCGCCATCGGCGCGCTTATCATGCTCGGCCTGGTGTTCGCGTTTCCGTTCCTCGCGTTTTCCACCCACGGCGTGGGCCACGTCATGAGCTTCGCCGATACGGCCGGGGCGTTGATCGGCGACCATTACGGCGTGCTCGCGCTTGTGTTGCTGGCAACCACGGTGGCGTTCCCCGGCCTGTATCTCGCCGCCCTGGTCTATCTCTGCCTTGGCGCCGGCCATCAACGACTGCCGGGCGCGATACCGCTGGCCCGCCTGTTGCGACCGATCGAGCCCTGGATGATGTCCGACGTATTCATCGTCGGCGTGCTGGTCAGCCTGGTCAAGATCGTATCCCTGGCCGATATCCATATCCGGGCGTCGTTCATCGCCTTTTGCATCTATTCGCTGCTGTTGCTGCGCACGGTGACACTCATTGACTGGACCGCACTCTGGGATGCGATCGCGCCAGCCCCCGAACCAGGCATGACGGCGCATGCCGGCGCCAGCGGCCGGAGCCAGTCGCTGATCGCCTGCGGCGCCTGCGGCACGCCGTTCGTGGCTCACCGGCGCCACCGCTGCCCGCGCTGCGGCAAGCGTCATCATGTGTTCCGGGTCGATCGCATCCAGCTCACCTGGGCGCTGCTGGTTACCGCCGCGCTGCTGTATATCCCGGCCAATATCTATCCGGTGCTGTCCACGGTGACCCTCGGCAATGCCCAGCCGCAGACGATCGCGGCCGGCGTCCTGCACCTGGCCGAATCCGGCGACTGGCCGATCGCGGCGGTGATCTTCGTGGCCAGCATCGTGGTGCCGGTCTCCAAGATCGTGGCCCTGGCCTGGCTCTGCATCGCCGCCCGGGGCCGGCCCGCCGCGTCGCTGGCGCGCACGCGCGCCTACCGCATCACGGAAAAAATCGGCCGCTGGTCGATGATTGACGTGTTCGTGGTCGCCGTGCTGGCGACCCTGGTTCAGGCCGGGGCGCTGATGTCGATCGAACCCGGGCCCGGCGCGATCGCCTTCGCTGGCGTGGTCATCCTCACCATGATCGCAGCACTCACCTTCGATACCCGTTTACTCTGGCCCGAGCGGGCCCCTGGCAATGCTTCATGAGCGATAACCCGCCCGACGATACCGCCGAAATCACCACGCCGCGCCGATGGCGTGTTTCCCCGGTCTGGCTGATCCCGCTCGCCGCGGCGCTGATCGGGGGCTGGCTGCTGTACGATAGCTGGGCCTCCCGCGGCCCGGTGATCACGCTGGATATGGATACGGCCGAGGGCATTGAGGCCGGGAGCACGCAGCTCAAGGTGCGCAGCGTGCAGGTTGGCCATGTCACGGGCGTGGCGCTGACCGACGACGGCCAGGGCGCGCAGGTCACCGTGCAGATGAATCCCGACACCGGCAAACTGCTCGGCGAGGGGGCGACATTCTGGGTGGTCAAGCCGCGCGTCGGCCCACAGGGGATTTCCGGCCTGAACACCATCCTGTCGGGCGCCTACCTGCAGCTACGCCCCGCCAAGCAACGCAGCGACAAGCGTCACTTCAACGTTCAGGACAGCCCGCCACCGATGCCCAGCAACAAGCCGGGGGTGACGGTGCAACTGATCAATTCCGGCGACAATACGTTGTCGGTGGGCGATCCAATCGTCTACCAGGGGCAGAATGTCGGCCGGATCGAGGACAGCCAATTCTCGGTCGCCAAGCGCCAGACCCGCTACACCGTGTTCATCAGCAAGCCCTATTCCCAGCTGATCACCCACGCCACACAGTTCTGGCTGCGCTCCGGCGTGGATCTGCATCTGGGTTCCGACGGCGTCGATGTCCAGCTGGGCTCGCTGCAGAGCGTGCTGGCCGGCGGCATTACCTTCGGCCAGCCGGCGGACGTGGACAGCGGCCAGTCCGCCAGCAATGGCGAACGCTTCAAACTCTACGCGACCCACAATGCCGCGACCCAGGATCGCTACAAACGCCAGCTCAGATATGTGGTACTGCTCGACGACTCGGTACGCGGGCTGAATGCCGGCGCGGCGGTCGAGTATCGCGGGCTGCGCGTGGGCACGGTGGAGAAGGTCCCCTTCTATCCGCCGGATTTCAAACCCTCGAGTTTTTCGGGTTTCAAGATTCCGGTACTGATCGCCATCGAGCCGCAACGCCCGAGCCTGGCCTGGGCCCACATGAGCGATAAGCAGTGGCACGAGCGCAATCGGCAGTTCTTTAAACACGGGCTCCGGGCAACGGTCAAATCCTCGAATCTGTTGACCGGCGCGATGTTCGTCGACCTAACCTTCGATCAACATGCCAAGGACTACGACCCGAAGAAGGTCGGCCCGTATCCGGTATTCCCCAGCGAGCCAAGCCAGATCACGAGCATCCAGCAGCAGCTGTCGAATCTCATGGACAAGCTCAACAAACTGGACATCGGCCCGATCGTCGACCAGGTCAAGCATGCCGCACGCACGACCAACGAGACACTGGAACAACTGCGTCAGGCCACTCACCGCATCAATGCGTTGCTGGCCGAGCCGGGCACGCAGAAGCTGCCGGGCCAGCTCAGCGATACATTGCAACAGTTGCAGCGCACACTCGACAACTTCCAGCAGGGCGCGCCGGCCTATCAGCAGCTCAACCAGACCATCGACCGCCTGAACCAGGTACTCGACAATGCCGCGCCGCTGGCACGCACGCTGCGTGACCATCCCAATTCGCTGATCTTCGGCCGTCCCGACGGCAAGGACCCGGTCCCGAGGGCCCACCCATGATGCTTTTCCGTGCCTCGCTACGGCGCCTCTTCACAGCCGCGACACTGGGCGTGTCGCTTGTCGCGCTCGCCGGCTGCGCAACGACGCAGCGTTCGCCGTCGCTGTTCGTACTGGACGCCGGCGCCAGCGCGCCGGACACCACGCCACAGCCCGGCGCACCGACCCTGATGATCGCGCCGGTCACGACCGCGTCTTATCTCGACCAGGGCGGCATCGTCTATCAGACCGGGCCGCACAAGGTCGTCATCGCCAACGACAACCGCTGGGCCTCGTCGCTTTCCGGGCAACTCACCGACGACCTCTACGCCACGCTGGAACAACGCCTTCCCGGCGTGAACGTCGTGCGCACCAGCAGCAACCAGCAGGGGCGTTATCAGCTGCAGACGCGCGTGGACCAGTTTCTCGGCCATTATGACGGCAAGGCGCACATCGCCGGACGCTGGACGCTGGTCGGGCCGAAAGGCCATACCCTCGACGGACACGCCTTCGAAAAAACCGTACCGCTATCCGGCGATGGCTATCCGGCGCTGGTCAACAGCCTGTCCCGCGGCTGGCAGGACATAGCACGCGGCATGGTGCCGGCACTGACGGATAAGCTCGCGTCGGCGCCACGACCCTGAGCCCGGCATGATGGCATGAGCCGGTGCCACGATACCGGCATAAACAAGGCTCTTCGCGTATTTGCGGGATCGAGGCGAGCCGGATGCTGGGCTCGATAGTTATTAACCCGGCACAAAAATAGATGATTTTTCGGGTTGATAGCGCGCGTATGCGACCGCATGCTCGCCGCGGCCATCGGCCGCTAAGCCTTTGAAAATAAAAAATGGACAGGCGCCGGCTTTTATTTTTGAAGGCGTTGAAAACAGCTGATGAAGTCAGCTGTTTTGATGCCGGATTAATAGATGGGCCGCGATGCAACGGTTTACGGAATACGCCAGGCTCTCATGCACCGTGTCGGTATTTCCGTCCCGTTGTGCGGCGACGGCGAGGCGTGGTGCCGGGTGCTTTTCTCTTGGTTACTTGTGTTGAGCAAGCAAGAGAAGTGACTCGCGCTGCAGCGCGAAACCGGAGGTCGGCGAAGACGCCCGCGGCGGGGCTTTCCGAGCGCCTGTTCGGCGTTGCCAGCCAGTGCACTGCTGACTCATATCCACACCCGCTGGAACGCTCGGGACCCGCAGGGCACAATGGCCCTCCGTAATCCGCGAAGAACCAAAAAAAGCGGGCCGCAGCCCGCTTTTTTGACCCAGCCTGCGTCAGCGCTTCATCGAGTCGAAGAACTCGGCGTTGGTCTTGGTCTGCTTCATGCGATCGATGAGCAGCTCCATGGCCGCCAGGTCGTCCATGCCATGCAGGAGCTTGCGCAGCACCCACATGCGCTGCAACTCGTCCTGCGGGACCATCTTCTCTTCGCGGCGCGTGCCGGACCGATTGACGTGAATGGCCGGGTAGATCCGCTTCTCGGCGATACGCCGATCCAGATGGATCTCCATGTTGCCGGTGCCCTTGAACTCCTCGTAGATGACTTCGTCCATCTTGGAGCCGGTCTCGATCAGAGCGGTGGCCATGATGGTCAGGCTGCCGCCCTCTTCCACGTTACGCGCGGCACCGAAGAAGCGCTTGGGCTTCTGCAGCGCGTTGGCGTCCACACCACCCGTGAGCACCTTGCCGGACGACGGTGCCACCGTGTTGTAGGCCCGGGCCAGACGGGTGATGGAGTCGAGCAGGATCACGACATCCTTCTTGTGCTCGACCAGACGCTTGGCCTTCTCGATCACCATGTCGGCGACCTGGACATGGCGGGAGGCCGGCTCGTCGAAGGTCGACGACACCACTTCGCCGCGCACGCCGCGCTCCATCTCGGTCACTTCCTCGGGCCGCTCGTCGATCAGCAGCACGATGAGATGACAGTCCGGATGATTATGCGCGATCGACTGGGCGATGTTCTGCATCATCATCGTCTTGCCGGCCTTGGGCGGCGAGACGATCAGGCCGCGCTGGCCCTTGCCGAAGGGCGCGACCAGGTCGATGGTGCGCGCGGTGATGTCTTCGGTCGAACCGTTGCCGAGTTCCATGTGCAGCCGTTCGGTCGGGAACAGCGGCGTCAGGTTCTCGAACAGCACCTTGCCCTTGGATTTCTCGGGCGGGTCCTCGTTGATGTCATCGACCTTGAGCAGCGCGAAGTAGCGCTCCGATTCCTTCGGCGGCCGAATACGCCCTCGGATGTTGTCGCCCGTACGCAACGAAAAGCGCCGGATCTGGCTGGGCGAGACATAGATATCGTCCGGGCCGGCCATGTAGGACGACTCGTTCGAGCGCAGAAAGCCGAAGCCATCGGACAGGATCTCGAGTACGCCGTCGCCGTAGATGCGCTCACCGGACCTGGCATGCGCCTTGAGCATGGCGAAGATGAGGTCCTGCTTGCGCAGCCGCGAGATATTGTCCAGGTCCATGTCCTGGGCCATCTCCATCAACTCGGCGGCCGTCTTGCGCTTGAGTTCGGTCAGATTGAGAATCGGTCCATCCCCGGCGACACCGGCGTAGGCTTCGAATTCCGCCTCGTCGATGTCCTCGTTGGGTGGATTGTTCGGCCCCTTGTTACCGCCGGACCGACCGCGATTCCCGCTACTGCTCTTCTTGTTATTGTTATTATTATTGTTGTTACCAGAGCCGCCGCCATTGCTGTTCTTGCGGCGCCGGCCTCGACGGTTGTTGTTGCCGCCGCCGTTGCCGTTGCCGCCGGGACCACCATTGTTGTTATTCGAAGGGGTGGAATCCTTGGACTGGCGTTCTTCAACAGTTTCTTCGGACACGGTTATATACGCTCGTTCGGGATATGTCGTCGCCGGGTCGGGCAACGATTCAAGGATGGATGTTCGATGCGTGCCGCCAATCGCCCTCGGCGGCACGCGGGTCGAATCAGACTAGATATGCTGATCGACGAATTCGGCAAGCTGGCTCTTGGACACAGCGCCGACCTTGGTGCCGGCCACTTCGCCGTCCTTGAACAGCATCAGGGTCGGAATACCGCGAATGCCATAGCGCGGCGGGGTGTCGGGGTTTTCGTCGACGTTAAGCTTGGCGATCGTCAGCTTGCCTTCGTACTGATCGGCGAGCTCGTCGAGCACCGGGGCGATCTGCTTGCACGGACCGCACCACTCGGCCCAGTAATCGACCAGGACAGGGCCCTTGGCCGACAGCACGTCGTTTTCGAAGCTGTCGTCACTGACTTTGACGATATTTTCACTCATGGAGCGTCCTCACATCCGAGCAGGACAAATATGGAATCGGGTTGATCGGCTTTCGATCCGTCGAAGGAGCAAAGCCTCAAACACCTAACTAAGGGCGCGGGAAAAGTTTGCAAGCCTGCGAAGGAAGTCCTGCGACCCGGTCGTCACGGCCACAAACTGTTATAGTGCGGGTTGCACAAAACAAGCGCCGGAAAGCGAGTTGATGCAACTCGAGCATGCAACGGTTCGCTGCATGCATAATCTTCGCTTGTATTGGAGCTAATCTCAAGCATTTTTTCAACCCTTTTCCCGGGGCCTGTTCATGTTTCGTACGAGATCCGCGCCGCGGGCGCCGATCCTGCCCGGCGTGGCGCGGGCGGCCGAGCATGGTCGCACCGCGCGCGATGCCGGTCCCGCGGCGTTGTGGCACCGCTTGTTTGCAAGCGGACACGACGACGCCGGACAACGCCGATACACCCGCAATGCATCGTTGCGCGGCGCCTGTGCGGGCCAACTACACTGTGTCCGCAGCATCAGGGCCTGCCGTTTCACCGACGTGGATGCGGGCGCGAACGGAACTTCCAACAGCCCTTAAACCGCCGACCCCGGCGCGACGAGAATTCAATGAGCGATACCGAAACAGTCGACGACGCCACCCCGCGCAAGCTGGTCACCGAGACCCGCCTCGACGCACTCGGCCTGCATGACAGCATTGTATCGGGTCTGAACACGCGCGGCTTTACCCATGCCACCCCGATCCAGGCCGAGACCCTGCCGCTGGCGCTCGCCGGCGTCGACATTGCCGGCCAGGCGCATACCGGCACCGGCAAGACCGCCGCTTTCCTGCTGGCGACCCTCGACCGGCTGATCCGGCAGGCGCCGGAACCCAGCGAGCAGGCCCCCTCCGGCGCGGCACAGCCCCGAGCCCTGATTCTGGCGCCGACGCGCGAGCTGGCCGACCAGATCTATCAGGATGCGTTGCCGCTGGCCGCCGACACAGGCCTCAAATGCGTGGTCTGTTATGGCGGAACGGGCTATGACACCCAGCGCGAGGCGATCGCGGCGGGCGTGGATATCCTGATCGGCACGCCGGGCCGTCTGATCGACTATTACAAGCAGAAGATCTACACGCTCAAGGCGATCGAAGTCGCCGTGCTGGACGAGGCCGATCGCATGTTCGACCTCGGCTTCATCGACGATATCCGCTACATGTTACGCAAGATGCCGCCCCCCGGGCGGCGCCAGAACCTGCTGTTCTCGGCCACCCTGTCGCATCGCGTCCTCGAGCTCGCCTACGAGCACATGAACGATCCGAAGCTGGTGCGCACCGATACCGAAACAGTCAATATCGGGGCCATCGAGCAGAAGCTCTATCACGTCTCCAAGGACGACAAGCTCGCACTGCTGATCGGCATCCTGCGGCGCATCGGCGACGGGCGGACGCTGATCTTCATCAATACCAAGCGCATGGCCGAGCGCATTCAGGACACGCTGATCGCCAATGGCTTCAACGCGGCGACCCTGTCCGGCGACGTGGCACAGAACAAGCGGCTGCGCCTGCTGGAGGAATTCAAGACCGGCCAGCTCCCGATCATGGTCGCCACCGACGTCGCGGCCCGCGGCCTGCACATCCCGGATGTGTCGCATGTGATCAACTTCGACCTGCCGCAGGACGCCCAGGACTACGTCCATCGCATCGGCCGTACGGCACGGGCCGGCAACACCGGGCAGGCCATCTCCTTCGCCTGCGAGGAGTACGTCTACTCGCTGCCCGATATCGAGGCCTACATCGAGCACAAGATCGATGCCGAGATGCCGACCGAGGACGCGTTCGTGCGCGATTACACCCGCGCGCCGCAGCGCAAGCGCAAGCCGCGCGGCGGCGGCAACAACCGGCGGCGCGGCGGTAACGGCAATCGGCGATCCCCGGGCGGCCGCTGATTGTCCGCATACAGCTTGTGCCCGATCGCAAGGCCGGTATGATGCGATGTTTTACTGCGAACGTAACTGCCTAGGCCATGGAGATCACCCGCGAACTGCTTGACGCCGTCTGTCGCATCGCCGTCGAGGCCGGCGCCAGGACGTTGCCGATCTACCGCAGCGATTTCGACGTCATCACCAAGGACGACGACAGCCCGCTGACCCAGGCCGATCTCGCCGCACACCGCGTGATCGCGGCCGAATTGTCGGCCCTGACGCCGGACACGCCCCAGCTGTCCGAGGAAGGCGCCGACATCGACTACGACACGCGCTCGGAATGGCGCGAGTACTGGCTGGTCGATCCGCTGGACGGCACCAAGGAGTTCGTCAATCGCAACGACCAGTTCACCATCAATATCGCGCTGATCCAGGACGGCCGGCCGGTATTGGGCGCGGTGTATGCGCCGGCCCTCGATACGCTGTGGTTCGGCGCGAACGGCCTCGGCGCGTTCCGGCGCGAGGGCGACGGCGCAATCCAGCCTATCCGGGTCAGCCCGGCCCGCATGGAGAAACCGCGCATCCTGGTGTCGCGCTCGCATCGCTCGGACGCCATCGAACGCCTGCTGGCCGACATGGACGACTACGAACCCGTGAGCATGGGCTCATCGCTGAAATTCTGCGTCATCGCGGAGGGCGCGGCCGATTTCTATCCGCGGCTCGGCCCCACCAGCGAATGGGATACCGCAGCCGGCCACGCCGTGCTCAAGGCCGCCGGCGGCCAGGTCACCGATGCCCGCGGCCGGCCATTGCGCTACAACGAAACCGACAGCCTGCTCAACGACTGGTTCATCGCCTACGGCGACGCGAGCCACAACTGGCTCGCCTACGTTCCCAAATAGGGCCGCGCGGTACGAAATCCGACCATCATCAGGTTTCGATTGACGGGTCCTGGGCGATCAGCAGGCTGCAGTCGAGCCGGTCGAGCAACGAGGCCCCGACCGAGCCCTGCCACCAGCGTGCGAGCACCCCGCGCCGCTGATGCCCCACGATCACCAGATCCACGGCGAGCTCACTCGCCAGTTTCGCGATCTGATGGGCAGGCTCGCCCACCCGCACATAACCCTGGGCGTCGATCCCCTTGGCCTTGAGCATCTCCACCCCCTCGGCCAGGATATTCTCCACCCGCTCACGCTCGGACTCGTACATGCTTTCGGTATAAAAGCCCTCGGCGGCGGCCACCGCGCCCGTCAACGGCACCACGGCCAGCAGATGTGTCCGGACCTCGCCCGCCCCGAGCAGCGGCAGCGACCGACGCAAGGCGATCCGTCCCTGTTCGCTGCCGTCATAGGCCAGAAGAATGGTATCGAAGTTCTGCATAAGGCCCCCCGGCGAACCATCAAGTCTGTAACTGTTTGATACCACGCTCCGGCCCCTCTCGTCATTTACCCGTTGTGTTTACCCCGAGTTGGGCCGGCTGGCGGCAGCCGTCGTTTCGATCCGGGACCGAACGGCAACGGATTGCGCCGTGCCATCGATGGAGCCGATCTGCCGGGCCTCCGATCCCGCGAGCATCACCCGCGCCGACTCGCCACCCGCCGAGCGGTGCGGGCATGACACCGATGGGGCCCGATGGCGACAGTCGTTTTATCGCGCCGGCTTCGGTACCGATCGTTGTCTGGATCATCTATAGTCAAACTGCCCGTAGACGAATTCGCTGCATGGGCCCCGGTCCTGTTTCGAAGATGTTCGAAGCCCGGAAGACATCGACGAAAACCGCCGACTGACCCGGAAACCGCTCGGTTACCCGTCGGTTGCCGTCAACAACAGGCCGTGTTGCCGCCACTCATCGTCACCCCCCCTCGACCTCTGCATTGCCCCCCTGGAGATCAGACCCCATGACAGGCGCATTACGCATCCGGCCACTGCTGACGGCCACCCATCGTTACGAAAAGACCGTATCCACGCGTGGACGCGGACGCGGGATCTACATCGATGCCCCCATCCTGGCTTATCTGATCGAAACGCCGAACGGCCGCATCCTGTTCGATGTCGGCTGTGACTATCACAAGATCGCGACGCCGGAACTGCGCGCGCGTTATCTGGAACCGATGCGGCCGACCTTCGAAGTGCCCGAGATGTCGCAGACCCAGCGCATCCCCGAGTATCTTCGCCGCCTCGATCTGACGGTAGCCGATATCGATCTGGTTTTCCTCAGCCATCTGCACTTCGACCATGCCGGCGGGCTGTGCGATGTGCCCGGCTGCGAGGTACATATTCATCACGAGGAAGTCGCGGCGGCGGACACCGGCGAGGTCAGCGGTATCTTCGCCGATGAAATCGCCGATCGCGACAACTGGCATATCCAGCCGACGGAATACTCGCCGGCCCCCGGCATCCAGGCCATCGAGACGCCGGGCCATACCGCTGGCCACATGTCCTTGTTCATCGAACTGCCCAAGGGGCCGCCGGTCATCCTGTGCGGGGACGCCGCGGATCTGATGGAAAACCTGGACGACGAGATCGCGCCCGGCTCCTGCTGGCAGGATCGCGAAACCCAGGCCGTCGACAGCATCCGACGGCTCAAGCGGCTGGCAACCCGCGAGGGCGCCGATCTCTGGCCCAATCACGACTTCGATTTCTATCGCACGCTGCCGCCCTTTCCGGGCTTCCGTGAATAATCCGGTCGACTGGCACCGGAATCTCGAGCTGCGAACCCCGTACGCCAACTGTCATTTTTCTCGGGCACCTGTCTCAAGGGCGCCGCATCGCACCGGCCATTCTCACCCGGCTCATGGTCCGGCGACGTTCGGCGCTTCACAGAGTTGTCCGATGCGCCACGGATGGGTCGAACGCTCGATGCGCCATCCCTCGGCCGCACGGCCGACGTAACTGATCTCGGTGGCCGCCCGCTCGGCAAGCGCTGCGGTCGACAGTTCGTCGGGTGATGCCAGAAGCTCGTGATCGGCGGCCAGCGGCGGGCGGGGCCGGATCAGGAACGCGTGCGCTCCCTGCTGCAACCAGACCGGGAGGCCGGTTTCGTCCAGACGGACTCTCTCGCTCGCGGCATCACCCGACGCCACCTTCTCCCAGCATTCAAGATAGCGGCCGTCCGGATGGCGTTCCTCGAGCAGACGGTCGGATAGAAACCGCATCGCGCCGATGTCCTTGTCCAGCCCCGGCGCCATATCCACCAGCCGGTGCCAGGTACAGAAACGGCCCTCGACGATGGTACGCCCGGCAAAGGCCGTCAGCCCGGCAATCCAGGCCAGCCGCGCACGATCACAGCCGGCGAGGCTATGGATGCCGGTAAAATCCGGGCTATCCACCGGTATCCGGAGATCGGCATGCCAGCAGGCCGTCTGCAGCCAATACACCGCGGTCGCCGTATCCTCCAGCAATGCACGGCCCGCGGCCGGCTCGACATAACGCCGCCGTCGCCACAGGCCCCGATAGCGCGCCGGGACCGCGCTCACGAAACGCCGCTACGGCGCGCGTAGCGGCCAGAGGTCGCCGTGCTCCCGCCACGCGCCTGGCGCGCCTGCCGAGGGTTGAAGATCCGGATGGCGCGAGCGTGGAGGTGCGCGCCGGCCTGCCGCGATTCACCGTTCGCTGCCCCATCCCGCGCGGCGCATGCAAACGCCTCCGCGCGGGCCTCGGGAGCGCCACTGAACAAATCGGCGATGCCGGCGATGGGAACGGTCGTGAAGCCGGCGAGTTGTCCGGAATTCATCAGCACGCCTCCTGCCCGGTCCGGGATGCCAGCCAGCCACGCCAACCGCCGTACGTTGTAATTTCGATGACATCACCCTGGGACGGCAGGGCCCCGGCGGCACAGATGAAACCGGTCACCGAGCGGCCGTCTACGAGTTCGATGCGGCCCAGACCGAGGGGCGCTGGAATACCGGCAAGGAAGCTGCCGAGGCTGGCCATGGGCAGCCGCCACAATTCGACGGCGATCGCACGGCCCGTCTCGGCATCCTCGATCAGCGCCGGGCGCGGCGGCCGGTCGGCGGTGAGCGCGAACAATCGATAACGGGGCGCGGTTTTGGTGATCGCCGTACGCTTGCCGCCGCGCTCCACCAACTGATGGTTCAGGGGCAACCCGTCGAGATGAGCGCCGCAAACCGCGATTTCGAGCGTGCCATCGCTCGCCGGCGACAACGCCGGCAGCGCCGGGCGCGCTCGGCCGGTCGCGCCGAGCGGCAGGGCCAGCCGAGCTTCCACCGCGCGTGCCAGGCTCAACAACGACAGATCGGCAAACGCCGGGCCGAACAGCGTCACCCCGCCCGGGCGCCCGTTGTCGCCGATCGCGACCGGCACGGCTAGTGCACTGTAATCGAGCAGGTTCATGAAATTGGTCCACGTACCGAGCTGGGTATTGATTGCCACCGGCTCGGCGGCCACCTCGGCCTTGCTCGGATGCGTCACGGTCGTCGGCGCCAGCATCACATCCACCGTGGCCAGCAGACGATCGGCCGCACGCTTGTACTCGGCCAGGCGATAACCGGCGTCGAAGACATCCAGCGCGCTCGGCGTCCGGCCGCCTTCGATAACCTGGCGAGTGACCGGATGCAACGCCTCGGGCTCGCGCTCGATCAGCGTTCGCACCGCGTGGTAGCGTTCGGCGACCCACGGCCCACCATAAAGCAGCTGTGCGGCCGCCAGCATCGGACTGCAGTCGATCTCGACCGGTTCGCCACCGAGCGCGCGCAGTTCACCGATCGCTGTCTCCATGCAGCGGGTATAAGCGGCATCGGTCTGCCATTGATCGCGCCGCGGCACGCCGAAATGAAATGACGCCGGCGCCTGACCATAGCGCTGTCCGGCGACGGCGAAATCGTGGTGGCGCGCCTCGGCGCAGTCGGCATCGAAGACCGCCGCAACATCGAGAATCGCCCCAGCATCGTCGGCGGTCAGCGCGAACAGACTGACGGTATCGATGCTACGACAGGCCGGCACCACGCCGCGATTGCTCAACAAGCCCACGGTCGGCTTCAGGCCGAACAGATTGTTGAAACAGGCCGGAACGCGACCGGAGCCGGCCGTGTCGGTACCCAGCGCAAAGCTGACCTGGCCGGCCGCGGTGGCCACCGCCGAACCGCTGCTGGAGCCGCCCGGGATATAGTCGGGATCGAAGGCATTGCCCGGCACGCCGTATTCGGCCGGGGCGCGCTCGCCGACCAGGCCGGTGGCAAACTGATCCAGATTGGTCTTGCCGAGCGGGATTGCGCCGGCCTCGATCAGCTGTTCGACGACGAAGGCATGCCGCTCGGGTACATAGGCAAATGCCGGGCAGCCAGCGGTGGTGGGAATACCAGCCAGATCGATATTGTCCTTGATCGCGAATGGCAGACCGTAGAGCGGCTTTGTCTCCGGCGATTCATCGTCGAGCGCGGCCAGATAGGGCTCGAGCTCATCGGCGCTCAACCGCCGAATCCAGGTCGGATCGGCGCCGCGCCCGGCGGCATCGGGCAGAAGCTCGGCCACCAGCGTTCTCGGCGTGAGTTCGCCGCTGCGATAGGCGGCATGCAGCGTATGCCGGGTCAGGTCACGTCCTTTCATGCCGAGGCCCCCGTGTTGGCGTCGAGAATCACCACCGGCTGGCCGGCAGTGACTGCCCCGCCCTCGGCGATCGGCAGACGCGCGATCCGACCGGGGCCGCGGGACACGATCTCAACTTCCATTTTCATCGATTCCACCAGGGCCACGACCTGGCCCTCGGCGACCTCGTCGCCCACCGCGACCTTGAGCTTCCACAAACTGCCCGCCACCGGGCTGTCGACGGCTGCTTCGTGGGCCGCCAGCTCGGCGGTTTCGCTGGTCTCCGGCACATGATCTTCGAAAGTGAACTGGCCGTTGGCCCGCCAGCGCGCCATTTCCTCGGCGAACGCGGCCTCGCGTTTTTCCTGGAAGGCCGTGATCGCTTCCTCGGTGCCGGCCAGATTGCGCTCGTACTCGGCCAGCGAGAAACGCACGGTTTCGGTCTCAAGATCGAAGCGCCCGTGCAGGAATTCGGTCCGGACCGCCATCAGCTCGTCGTGCGTCACTTCGTAGAACGACAGCTGATCGAAGAAGCGCAGCAGCCAGGGCTTGTCGAAATACCGGGTTTCGCGATAGCGATTCCACATCTGCAGGGTGCGGCCGACGAACTGATAGCCGCCCGGGCCTTCCATGCCGTACACGCAGAGATAAGCGCCGCCGATACCGACCGAGTTCTCGGCGGTCCAGGTCCGGGCCGGGTTGTATTTGGTGGTGACCAGGCGCTGGCGCGGATCCAGCGGGGTTGCGACCGGCGCGCCCAGGTAGACATCGCCCAGGCCCATGACCAGATAGCGGGCATTGAACAGGATGTCGCGGATCTCGGCCTCGCTGTCCAGGCCGTTGATGCGCCGGATGAAATCCAGGTTGCTCGGGCACCAGGGCGCATCCGGGCGCACGCTGCGCTGGTATTTCTCGATCGCCTCGTGACAGGCCGGATCGTCCCAGGACAGCGGCAGATGCACCAGCCGCGATTCCACTTCCAGATCCTCGACTTCGCGCAGCTCGCGCTCGGCGGCCTCGAGATGGGCCAGCAGCGCCGGCAGCGTCAGCCGATTGGGATCGTAGTGGATCTGCAGCGAACGGATGCCCGGCGTGAGTTCGGCCATGCCCTCGATCGGATGCGCCTGCAGCCAAAGCATCCAGGCGTGGGCCCGAAAACGCAGCGCGATATCCAGCGTCATCTCGCCGAATTCGATCAGCAGGAAATCGTCGCCGGCACGGCGGTAGACCAGCTTTTCGCCCGCGGTAGCGGCATCGAGTTTGCGCAGTATCGGCGTCCCGCGATCGACGACTCGCTTCGGCTCGGCCGTCGCGGCAAACGTCTCGATCACGGCGCGCTGGCGTGCCTCGAGCGCCCGGGCCGTCTCCAGCGAAACCGGCACGAACCGCACCGTATCGCCGGCGGCCAGTTGACCGAGTTTCCAGCGCTCGGCGCGCACGGTCGTGGCCGGGCAGACGAAGCCGCCGAGGGACGGCCCGTCGGGGCCGAGTATGACCGGCATGTCACCCGTGAAATCGATGGTGCCAAAGGCGTAAGCATTGTCGTGGATGTTCGACGGGTGCAGGCCGGCCTCGCCGCCGGTCTCGCGCGCCCATTCCGGCCGCGGACCGATCAGACGGATACCGGTCCGGCTGGAATTGAAATGCACTTCCCAGTCATGGCCAAAAATCGTGTCGATATCGGCTTCGGTAAAGAAATCCGGCGCCCCGTGCGGGCCGTACAGCACGGCGATCTCCCAGTGCCGGGCGCCATCGCCGGCCGTGCCGAAGGCCGGGCGCAATTCGGGTTCGAGGCGACGAGCCGGCACCGGATCGACCGCCGTCAACGGCAGCGTATCGCCGGTACGCAGGGCACGCCCCGCGTGACCGCCGAACTGGCCGAGGGTGAAGGTGGCTCGCGAGCCGAGATAGCGCGGGCAGTCGATGCCACCGGCTATCAGCAGATTGCAGCGCGCCCCGCCTTGAACACGGCCGAGCGCGAGCGTGGCGCCGGCCGGTACATCGATCACCTGCCAGGCCTCGATTTCGACGTCGTCCAGGCGCGCCTCGATCGCCGCGCCGGCCAGCACGAGCTGGGTTGCCCGATTGAAGCGCAGGGTCGGCCCGGCGAGCGTGATCTCGAGCCCGGCGGCATCGGCTGGATTACCCAGCAGCCGATTGCCGAGCGCGAACGAGAAATCATCGAACGGCCCGGAAGGCGGCACGCCCACGTCCCAGTGGCCGAGCCGGCCGGGTATGTCCTGGATCGTGGTCAACGGGCCGGCGTCGAGCACCTCGAAGGTCGGCGGCGACCAGTCGAGAGCGGTCAACCAGCGGGTATGGATAGCCGCCTCGGCGAAGCGCGTATCGCGCAGCACATGCGCCAGCCAGCTGCGGTTGGTTTCGATGCCGTAGACCCGACTGGCTTCCAGCACCTCGGCCAGCCGTGCCCGCGCGCTGTCGCGGTCGGTGCGATGCACGATTACCTTGGCCAGCATCGGGTCGAACAACGGCGAGATTTCCAGCCCGGCCTCGATCGAATGATCGATGCGCAGATCGCTGGCCTCGGGAAACTCGACTTCCGTCAACAAGCCGGCGCTCGGCCGAAAATCATGATGCGGATCCTCGGCATACAGCCGGGCCTGGATGGCATGCCCGGTGGGCGTCAGATCGCGGGTCAGCGCGGCCAGATCGAGGGTCTCGCCAGCGCCGAGCCGCAGCATCCAGTCGACGATATCCACGCCCCAGACCGCTTCGGTGACGCCGTGCTCGACCTGCAGGCGGGTATTGACCTCGAGGAAAAAGAAGGCCTCGCGGGCCGCATCGTAGATGAATTCCACGGTGCCGGCGCTACGATAGTTCACCGACTCGCCGAGGGCGATGGCCGTGGCATGCAACTCGCGGCGTACCGTCTCACTCAGCGCCGGCGCCGGGCATTCCTCGATCACTTTCTGATTGCGACGCTGGGTGGAACAGTCGCGCTCGCCGAGGGCGATGACCGTGCCCTGCCCATCGCCGAAGATCTGGACTTCCAGATGCCGCGCCCGCGCGATATAGGCCTCGACGAATACCCCGGCATCGCCGAAATTGCGCTGCCCGAGGCCACGGACAGAGTCGAAGGCCTTTACCAGCCCGGCCTCGTCTTCGCAGACCTGCATGCCGATCCCGCCGCCTCCGGCCGTGGACTTGAGCATGACCGGATAGCCGACTCGGGCCGCTTCGCGTTGGGCTGTCTCGACATCGTCCAGCAGCCCCGAACCCGGCACCAGAGGCACGCCCGCGGCTTCGGCCAAGCGGCGCGCCTCGTGCTTGAGGCCGAAAGCGCGGACCTGCTCGGCTGTGGGGCCAAGGAAGACCAGACCCGCGGCCTCGCAGGCCGCAATGAAGTCTTCGTTTTCCGACAGAAAGCCATAGCCCGGATGGATCGCCTCGGCGCCGGCCTCGGCCGCGATGGCGAGCAGCTTGTCGCGGTCGAGATAGGTCTCAGCCGCGCTGCCCGCGCCGAGCGAATAGGCCTCGTCGGCGGCCTGCACGAACGGCGCATCGCGGTCGGCCTCGGCATAGACCGCGACCGAGCCGACGCCGGCCGCGCGCAGACTGCGCTGGATGCGGGTGGCGATGGCGCCGCGGTTGGCGATCAGAACTTTGTTGAACATGGCTCGATTTCGCTAGGCGCGGGTCGTCCCGCGGAAGTTCGCAACGCCATGAGTCGTCCCACGGCAGCTTTTCAATGGTCCGCAAATGAACGCGAAAAAGGCATCTATCCGCAGATTTCGCAGATTAAGGAAGAAAACACCATGTTTTTAATCTGTGAAAATCTGCGTAACCTGCAGATAAGATAATCTTTTCCTATTTGCGTTTAATGCGCGTTCATTGGCGGACTAGGTTGGTCTGTATTCGGATCAATCCCAGATCAACATTTCCAGCGGTGTGGGATTGAAACCGCTGCAAGGGTTGTTGAGCTGCGGGCAGTTGGAAATCAGCACCACCACATCCATGGCGGCGACCATTTCCACATACTTGCCGGGCCCGGAGATGCCGTCGTCGAAGTACAGCTCGCCATCGGCGGTCACCGGCACGTTCATGAAGAAATTGATGTTGTGCGCGATATCGCGTTTGTCGATGCCGTATTCCGGATGATTGGCGATGGCCAGCATCCAGTTGTCGCGACAGGAATGCATATGCCGTTTTTCCAGGTCGTAGCGGACCGTGTTCGATTCACTGGCACAGGCGCCGCCGAGCGTGTCGTGGCGTCCGACCGTATCGGCGGTGATGGTCAGCATCACGTTATTGAGAGTCGAGCGCAGTTCGCTGCCGGTGGTCAGATAGACTTGGCCCTGCTCGCGGAGCGTATCCATGCAGCTATAGCGCTCGGACGGATTGTCGGCATTGAAGAACAGCGTGTCGGCGGCTTCGTTGCCGTCGACATCGACGATGCGAATCGTCTGGCCGGCCTTGACCGGGCCGATGTAATGATCGCCGGCATCGATCAGATGGCGGGTAACGGCGTTTTCGACACGCCGGGCACTCGCGATGGTCATGATGAACTCCTCGAATCCTGTCTAGCGCGGGGCGCCGAGGTGATACAGGCGATTGTTGGCGAAACCGCGGGCGTTCTCGGCGCAATGCGCCCAACAGACATCGTTTTCGTCCGGCGGCGGCGCGGTGCCCAGCGCGATATCCACGCCGCGCCTGGGATAGTCGGCGCTGGGATCGAGCGGATGCGGGCAGGTATGCAGGGCCACCAGCGTGTCCATCTCGAAACGCAGGGTGGCCGCGGCCCCGGCCGGACAATGATCGGGCACATAGCTCAGCCGCCCGGTATCGTCGGCCACCACCTTGGAGAACAGATTCAGATTGGCCGCCAGATCACGCGCGCCGAGGCCGTATTTGGCCAGTTCGATCAGGAAACTGTCGTGGCCGGTCTGGGTCCGGTCGTTGAGCGCGGCCTGAAAGCTGACCGGCTGCCAGCCCTTGGCCACCATGTGCCCGGCATTCAGATTGCCGCCGACGCTGTCGTGCCAGCCGAGATCGTCGGCGATGATCGAGGCAAAGATCCGGCCCATATCGGAATACAGGCAGTGGCCACGGGTCAGCTTGAAGGTGTGCTGGCACTTGAGGGTGTCCGGCAGGTTCAGCCGTTCCAGCAGGTTCTCCGGGTTGTACATCAACAACCCGACATTGGCGCCGGCCTCGGCGGCCGTCAGACGCATCGTGGTCCCGCGGCGCAGCCGCAGTGACCAGTGCTGGCCACCCGGCAGATGGGTTTCGTAATCGATGGTTTGGCTTGGCATCAGGTGTGGGCTCCTCGATTGGCATGGTTCAAAGCGGCGGGTGGCAGCCTCTGGCCCCAACCGGCCAGCACCGTCGCGCTATCGCGTACCCGGCCGAGAATCGGCCCCTCCGGGCCCTCGATCAGGCCCAGCGCCGCGGCATGAATGGACGCATCAGCCGCCGCGCAGGCATCGGCGACGGTCACGCATTCATAGCCGCGATCAATGGCCTCGCGCAGGGTCGAGTGCACGCAGATATCGGTGGTCACGCCGGTGACATACAGATGGGTCGTGCCCCGGGCTTGCAGCAACAGCTCGAGATCGGTCTGGTAGAAAGCGCCGTAGCCGGGTTTGTCGACGATCGGATCGCCGGCGGCCGGGGCCAGCTCGGGCACGACGGCATGCCCGGGCTCGCCGCGCACCAGATAGCGCCCGAGGTTTGCGCGCGCACCGATCGCCGCCCCACAAGCCGCGCTGCGTGCGAGCTTCGCCGGATGACAGTCGGTCAGATCCGGGCGATGGCCCTCCCGGGTGTAGATCACGGCGATGTCATGCTCGCGTGCGGCCGCGATCAATCGGGCGATCGGATCGATCGGCTGCCTCAGCAGCGCGATATCCAGCCCGCAGGCGACCGCATAGCCGCCGGCCTCGCAGAAATCGCGCTGCATATCGATGACGAGTAGTGCTCGACTCATGGCGATTCGGCGATCGACCGATCAGCGGGACAGCGATTGCACGATGCCCGGATCGATCGTGTCCGCGATCTTCGGCGCCGCCTCGATCTGCTTCTTGCGCAGCAGAACCTGGCTGATGACCTTGCCGCTGACATAGAACGACTGGCTGCTGGAGCCCGGAGCGAAGGTCGCCGGCATCTGGTCCAGTGGCAGGTTCTTCACGCCCTTGAGCTGGGCGGCCACCTGATCGGTATCGAGCCGCAGCTGCTTGCCGATGATGGCCGCGGCGTCCTGCGGGTGCGACTGCATGAAATCCAGGCCCTTGAGGTAAGCCCGGATCACGGCCTTGATCTGATCGCGATGCGCCGCGATGTAGCTTTTCTTGAACACCAGCACATCGGTGATCAGGCCCGGGGCCTGATGCGAGGAATACAGCACGTGGAAGCCCTTGCCGTGGTCGACGATACGCGACACGCTGGGCTCGTAGGTCACGCCGACCTTGATCGAGCCGCCGAGCATGGCGCTGGGTACATCGTCGGGCGTCATCGATACGGGCTGGATATCGCCCGGCTTCAACCCGTTCTGTTCGAGCGCGTAGTCGAGCAGGAACGCAGACGGTGACAGCGGATTGAAGGCCACCTTCTGGCCCTTGAGCTGTGCGATCTTCGTGATCGACCGGGCCGCGACGATGGCATCGGCGCCGTCCGAGTAGTCGATCGGCATCACGACCTGCAGCGTGCGGCCTTTCGCGTCGGCATTGATGACCTGGTCGTAGGTCAGCGTCGCGCTGTCCACCGCGCCTCCCGCCACAGCCGAAGGCATGGTGGCATTATCGCTGAAGGTGACGAGTTGAACCGGCACCCCCTCGGCCTTGAAATAGCCCTTGGCATCGGCCACGTAGAGCGGCCCGTAGCCGATCCAGTTGACCACGCCAAGCTTGAGCGGTTGCGCCGCCAGCACCGGTCCGGCCAGTGACACGGCGACCAGTGTGAGGATGGCGATAAGGCCGCAACGAGCACGGCACGATGGGTTCCGTTTCATGATCGATCTCCAGTTCTCAAGACAGGGCCGCGTTGAACGGCCGGATACGCAAACAGGGCAATTCGAAACACGTGGGACGTCGCGGATCAGCGGGCGCCGCGGCCTTGCATACGGCGGCCGAGCGCGGTCATGCGCTCGATCAGTTTGTGGTCGGCCTCCATGCCGGAAGTCGCCCGGATCCGCTCGGTCAGCTGCCCCTTGACCTGGGTGAATTCCGGATCGAGCTTGAGCGCCGGCTCGCGCTCACGGCCCCAGGCCATGTCATGGATACCGTCGATCCGGCCGGGATGCGGCGCCAGCACGACCACCCGATCGCCCAGATAGGCGGCTTCTTCTACATCGTGGGTAACGAACATCACGGTGGTCGGCTCCACGGCGAACAGCTGCAGGATCAGGTCGTGCATGACCTCGCGGGTCTGGGCATCCAGCGCGCCGAAGGGCTCGTCCATGAGCAGCACCCGCGGACGTGACAACAGCGCGCGGGCGATCGCCACGCGTTGCTGCATCCCGCCGGAGAGTTGATTGGGATAATGATCGCGACGGTCGTCCAGCCCCATCATCTCGATCAGCGCATAGGCGCGATCCACCAGCCCCGAGAGCTCGCTTTCGGTTTCGATCGCCCGCATGTTGGCGCCGAGTTCCAGCGAAAACATCACGTTCTGCTTGACCGTGAGCCAGGGAAACAGCGTGTAGTGCTGAAACACCATGCCGCGATCGGCCCCCGGCTGATCGACCACTCGATCGCCCAGCCGGATGACGCCGCCCTGGGCATGCTCGAGCCCGGCCACCAGGCGCAGCAGGGTCGATTTGCCGCAGCCCGAGGCCCCGATCACGGTGACGAACTCGCCCGGCTCGACGCGCAGCGAAATATCGTCGAGCACGGTCTGCATGCCGCCGTGGCCGTCGGGGTAGCGTTTCTCCACGGATTCGATGTGCAGTACTTGATCGCTCATCTCGGATTCCTTCGGATGCGTGGGCGCGTTCAGTGCAGCCAGGGGAACAGCCGCCGGTGCAGCTGACGGAAGAACAGGTCGAACAGCAGGCCGATTACGCCGATGATCAGAATCCCGGCGAAGATGGTGGCGGTGTTCATGAACCTTTGGGCCTGCAGGATCGCGTACCCCAGCCCCTTGTTCGCCGCCACCATTTCGGCCACCACCAGATAGGTCCAGGCCCAGCCCATGTTCACGCGCAGGATGTTGATCAGCGGCGGCAGGCTGCCGCGCCAGATCACCAGTCGCAGTGCCTCGCCCCGGGTTGCCCCCAGCGTGTACGAGGCTTCAAGCCAGCTGCCGGGCACCTGCCGGACCACGTCCGCCACCATCACGATGATCTGGAAGAAGACACCGATGAAGATGATCGCGATCTTCGAGCCTTCACCAATGCCGACCCAGAGAATCATCAGCGGAATGAAGGCGGCCGCCGGCATGTAGCGCACGAAATCGTTGATCGGCTGGAAGAAGCCTTCCACGGCCTTGAACGAGCCGATGAACACGCCGAGCGGCACCCCCAGACAGGCGGCCAGTACGAAACCGCTCGTTACCCGAAGGATGCTGGCCCAGGTGTCCTGCGCGAGCGAACCGTGCGCCCAGGCCCAGGCCTGCTCGACCACGTCTGCCGGCGTCGGCAGGAACATGCTGTCGATCAGGCCGCTGCGCGACAGCAGTTCCCATACCACCAGCGGCACCACGAAACCCAGTATCGACAACGTGACGTACAGCTTGCGCGGAATCGACTGTTGCAGCCGGAGCCGCGGGCGACGGCGAACCGCCGGCCGCGCCCCGGCCGCTGTCACCGCGCGATCCCCTGCAAAAGGCTTGTCGGTGCCGGCATGCGCTGCCGGCGCCTGGGCAACCGCCTCGCTCTTCATGGCATTCAGTCCTGCGAGGCGATGGCCTGATTGACCACGCTCGCATCGATGAATGAAGCCGGATTAGGCTGTTTGGCCAGCTTGCCGGACTTCATCAGGAACGCCGCGGTATCCCGGGTGCTGGTATACAGCGACTCCGGGGCATCGCTTTCATGCATGGCCGTCTGATTGAGTCTTTCGCCGAAGAAACGAGTGCCCTTGAGCGACAACTCGTATTCCTTGGGCTTCAGATCGACATGCGGCGCCATGATCGCGGCGGCTTCTTGCGGATGCGTCTTGATGAACCGGACGACCGCGAACCAGGCCTGGGCGATGGCCTTGTATTGCTCGGGATTGGCCTTGAGGGACTTCTGCTGTGCCACCAGCAAGTCCGGAATGAGACCCGGGGCCGACGCGCTGGTGAACAAGGCATGCCCCTTGCCGTGCTGCTGGATGCGGTTGATCCAGGGGTTCCACACACCGGCTGCCGAGACCCGCCCGGCCATCAGCGCCGAGGCCGCACTGCCGGTGGTCATGCTCACGATATTGCTGTCGTCGATGTTCAGCCCTTGCCGCTTGAACGCGGTATAGGCCAGATAGTTCTCGATCGAATAACGCTCGAAGGCGACGGTCTTGCCCTTGAGCTGCTTGAGACTCGTGATGCCGGGCTTGGCCATGAACGCATCGTTGCCGGCGGAGTTGTCGGTCACCAGCACGACCTTGAGCGGGGCGCCCTTCTCGATCGGCGCGAGCGTGTCGATCAGCGCCTGGCTGTTGGCGTCCAGCTTGTCGGCGGCCAGCGCCTGGACCGAATCGATGTACGACGGAAACCAGACCAGCTTCACGTTGGCGCCGTACTTCTTGAAATAGCCTTTCTGCTCGGCGATATACCAGGCCACCCAGCCCGGCCAGTCGCTGATGCCGATGGTGATCGGCCCCTTGGCCATCGCCGGCGCGGCGACCTGCAGACCGATACCGAGGGTCAGGACGATCAGCATGTACCTGAATAGTTTTCTCATCATGCGCTCCTGGGAAAGAAGACAGTCGTGACAGTTTCGAAAAAAGAGGGATCAGCCCGCGCGCCGGATCGGTCCGTGCTCAATCCGCGCATGGCGACTCCCGGGTCCGGGAGCGGGCGGCGACGTAGTCGCTCGATACGTGGGCGACCGACAGAACATGCCGGCGCACGGCCTCGGCGGCTCGCTCGGCATCCCCCGCGGAGATCGCCGCAACAATCTCGCTGTGTTCGGCGAAGGAATGCGCCGGCCGTCGCGCGACCCGAAACTGGGTATGACGAAAAGGCGCCAGTCGGGCGCGGGTCGACAGCGTCAACTCGATCAAATAATCGCTTTTCGAGCCTTGATAGATGAACGAGTGGAACTCGTCGTTGAAGGCAGCGTATTCGTCCGAGCGCGTGGCTATCCGCAAATCGCGCGAGCCTTCATGCATCGCACTCAACTGGTGGCGTTCGGCGAGCGTCATGCGCTGCGCACTCAATCGTGCACAACACGCTTCCAATTCCGCCATGGCTTCGAACATGGCGAGCAGGCCGCTCTGCGATATCTGTGCGGTGATCACACCGCGGTGGGGCCGGCTTTCAGCCAACCCCATGGCACAGAGCTGACTCAGCGCTTCCCGAACCGGCGTTCGCGACACCGAGAAACGGCGCGCGATGTGCTGGGCCGGCAGCCGGCTGCCCGGCGGCCATTGGCCCGACACGATTTCTTCCGACAACACCGCCACCATGTCGTCCACCGCCTGACCGGTCCGCAGGGACCGACTCGGCGACAGGTTTTCGTCCGAATGCGATGACGACATGGGGCAAGAGGCGCAAATTCAATCGTGCTGAATTGCATGCACACGGCGTGCCACACGGCTGATAACGGTCACAGGGACGATAAAACCGCCAATCTTGCGGCATTTGCGCCGAATTGGGGCGCCGCCAGATTGCATGCACTTTGTCGAAGCGCAGTCCGCTGGCATGGCCGGCCATTCCGGAGAAGCCGTCAGGGGGTGATGTCTGCAGAGCAGGCAACGGCTCCGCGGCCGGGACACAGGGCGCGGCTACTCGACCCCATTCAAGCCGTGGAACGGGATCCCGCAGCCGCCGCCGACAGAATCAAACAATCGTGCCTTGCCTCGATTCGTGGAGGGGGCGCCTGGCCGTCAAAACGCCGATAACGGCCTATCCATGCCGCGCCGGCTGTGTGTCTACGGCCGGGTGCGCCACCGGACGGTGCATGCGACCGTCACTCGCCGACGATTACATTGTTTATTGCTTCACAGGCCATCATGTCCGGCCAATGAGCGCGTCGGGTTAGAGACTGGCGAGGCGTCGCTCGAACTCGGCCTGGTCGATCAATTCGATCAGACGGTTGACATTGGCCCGATCCATCGGCGCGCCGTCGACCAGGCTTCTCGGGGCCTCGCGAATCTCGGTAGCGGAAAACAGCGTGGCCTCGAAGCGGTGCTCGCCGGCAACGAAGCGGAATGCCGGGTAGAACCGATGCCCCTCGGCGAACCGATAACGACGTTCGGCGATCTCGAAGGGAATGCCCCGCCCTTGCAGAAACAGGTCGAAGCTTTCCGAATGTTCGGCGAAAACATGCAGCTGGATGTCCGAATGGGCGTTTGCCAGCCCGGACAAGACATCGCCCACCAGTCGCGGCTTGAAATCGGCCAGAAGCCGCATGGCCGACAACGCCGCGCGCCGCATGTCGGCCAGCTCGGCGGGCTGGTCCTCGGCGGAGAACAGGCGCTGATGCTCGGCCAGCGCGGCCTCGATCTCGCTGTTCTTGGGCAGAATCGACTGGCGAACGTCGATCCCCATCTGATGGGCCGCCTTGTGCTTGGCGACGCGGAAGTCGCGAATGCCCTGTTCGGCCATCAGACGGGCGGCCACCTGCGCCAACTGCTGACGCTGCGCGGCTTGCTTGCGGGCACTGGCCATGATCGCCTCCAAATGAATCGACGAAGGCGGCGACATCGCTCGATAGGGTCGCCGTCTTCGATCAGAACAGCTGCTGAACTTCGTTGCTCGAATCGTGCTTGCCCGAATGACGGGCCTCCTCCACGGTCGGTGCGTGGCCCTTGCGGAAGATCTCCGGAATGCCGCCGCCGTTGAGTGCGCGCTGGCCGGTCTGGGGATTGATCTGCACGGTTTCAATATCGTCGGGCCTGGGCGGGATCGCCTCGGGCTTGCCCGCCAGCACCGTGCCCATGAAATCGGTCCACATCGGCAGCGCCGCGTGCGCCCCGGTTTCGGCATGGCCCATCGGCGTGAGCTTGTCGAAGCCGACCCAGGTCACGGTCACGAGATTGGCATTGAAGCCCGAGAACCAGGCATCGATCTGCTTGTTGGTGGTGCCGGTCTTGCCGGAGAGGTCCTTGCGGCCGAGCTTGAGCGCGCCGCGACCGGTGCCGTGCCGGATCACGTCCCGCATCATGTCGCCGATGATATAGGCGTTGTCGGCCGGGATGACCCGCGGCGCCAGCCGCGATGCGTCATCGGCCCCGGTGGTCTGATCCAGCGCCGGGCAATGGTCGACACTGTCGCAGGCGACCTTCGGCTTGGCCTGGAAGACGACCTGGCCCCGCCCGTCGGTGATCTGGCTGATGTAGTGCGGCTTGACCCGGAAGCCCTCGTTGGCGAACACCGAGAAACCGCCGGCCATCTGCAGCGGCGAGAAGGTCGCGCTGCCGAGCGCGAGCGACAGGTTGTGCGGCATCTGGTCGGCCGGCAGGCCGAACTTGCTGATGTAGTCGATGGCCGTGCTCACGCCGATGCGGCGCAGCACGCGGATCGAGACCAGGTTCAGCGAATGCACCAGACCTTCGCGGAGCCGTGTGGGCCCGTGAATCGTCTTGGAGTAGTTGTTCGGGCGCCACGAGTCATCGACCCCCGAGCCCTGATACACCACGGGCGCATCGTTGACGATCGTCGCCGCGGTAAAACCGTTGGCCAGCGCGGCGGAATACAGGAACGGCTTGAACGACGAGCCCGGCTGGCGCCGCGCCTGCACCGCGCGATTGAATTTCGACAGCCCGAAGTCGAAGCCACCGACCAGCGCCTCGACACCACCGGTGTGGGGGTTCATCGCCACCAGGGCGCCCTGGACGTTGGGAATCTCGGCCAGCGTCCACTGCTTGTCCTTATCCTTCGAGCCGGTATACGCCAGACGCACCACATCGCCTTTTTTGACCAGCGTACTCGCGGCCTTGTGCCCATGCAGCCACGGAATCTGGTCGGCGCCGATGCTGACCTTGCCGTACTGGTCGGTGATCAGGCGGATCCGCTGGCCGTCGGTGGACAGGACCACCGCCGGAATCAGCCCGCCGCGCGTGACCATATTGTCGAGCGCATCCTGCAGTGCTTTCGGATCATCCACGGTGGAAGCATCCAGCGTCTTTTCCGGGCCGTGCCAGGCATGACGCGCATCGTAGGCCAGCAGATCCTTGCGCAAGGCGTGGTCGGCCGCCTGCTGGCGCTTGCTGCGGATGGTCGTGGTCACGCTGTAGCCGCCGGTGTAGGCCTTGTCGCCGTAGCGCGCCACCATGTCCTGGCGCACCATCTCGGCCACGTAGCGCGCCTCGTAGCGCATCGGGTTCTTCTCACCGCTGCCTTCGCCGGCGGTGACCGGTGCATTCCGGGCCCGCTTCCAGGCCGCGGCATCGATGAAACCGAGGGCGTGCATACGCCGCAGGACATAATCGCGGCGCTCCTTGGCCCGCTTGGGATTGGCAATCGGGTTGAACGCCGAGGGCGCTTTCGGCAGACCGGCCAACATGGCCTGCTGCGACAGATTGAGCTTGTCCAGCGGCTTGTTGTAGTAAACCTGTGCCGCCGCGCCAATGCCGTAAGCGCGCTCGCCGAGATAGATCTTGTTGAGATACAACTCCATGATCTGCTTCTTGGTCAGCTTCGACTCGATCCGCAACGCCAGAATCATCTCCTTGATCTTACGGGTGTAGGTCTTGGCATCGGAAAGATACAGATTGCGGGCGAGCTGCATGGTGATGGTCGAGCCGCCCTGGGTCTTGCGGCCGGTCGTGATCAGATGGATCACCGCGCGCATCATGCCCTGATAGTCGATCCCCGGGTGTTGCCAGAAGCGATCGTCCTCGGCGGCGACGAAGGCGTTCACCTGCTGGCTGGGGATCTGGTCGTAGGTCACCGGCTTGCGGCGCTCGGTGCCGTATTCGCCAATCAGTTTGTGGTCGGCGGTATAGACCCGTAGCGGCTCATTGAACTGGGCCTGGCCGATATCACCGGCATCGGGCAGCTGCGGGCCGAAATACAGATACACCCCCGCAACCACACAGACCGCCAGCGTAATCGCCGACAGCAGCCCGGCCAGCAGCACTATGACGACGCGGACGCCGCGTGATCTTTTCTTCATCGAGTCGCCAACCTACGGGCACTTCCAGCACATCGAACTGCGCATCATACCGGCCGGACGCGACGGCTGTCGCACACAGCGACCGCCGAACCCGACACTCCGGCGCACGGTATCCGGCGGCCACGGCTGACGCCACCCCGCGAGCCGGCGCCGCGCCCAGGCATCGGTCGCACCCATCAGGCGAGCGCCACGCGCATTCCGTAAGAAATTTCGACACGCCATGACGCGCCGTTCGTCGGCATTTTTCGGCGATTCAACGCTTTATCATATTTTCAACGTTGTCAGTCCGTGCCGGTCGGGTATAGTGGCCGCGGGGGTAATCTCGGTATGCGTCACGCCAGGAACGCGGCCGGCAGGGAAAGCGGCACATGGGGAGATTGACGAATCCAATACGGCGCCGCCGCGGGCTGATGGGGGTCGATATCAGCGCCACGCGGGTCAAGCTGCTCGAGCTGGATCGCACCGGCGACGAGTTCCGGGTATTGGCCTATGCCAGCGAGGCGATGCCTGAAGGGGCGATCCGCAACTTCCAGATCCTCGACGCCGAAGCCGTCGCACGCGCGACCCTGCGTGCCCTCGAGCGCAGCGGCAGCCGGACGCGCGATGCGGCGATCGCGGTGTCCGGGCCATCGGTGATCAGCAAGACCATTCTGATGCCGGCCAGCATCGACGACGCCGAGATGGAACAACAGATCCACTTCGACGCGGAGCACCATATCCCGCACCCCATCGAAGAGGTGAATCTGGATTTCCAGGTGCTCGAGCCCGATCCGGATAACGCCCAGTTCAACCGTGTGCTGCTGGTCGCCTGCCGGCGCGACAATATCGAGATGCGCACCGCCGCGATCGAGATGGCTCACATGCGGGTGCAGCTCGTGGATGTCGAGGAATACGCGCTGCAGAATGCCTGCACGCTGCTGTTGCGCCGGATCGCGGGTGTGTCGGATGCCGACAGCGTGGCCGTGTTCGACATCGGGCCCGATACCACACGCCTGACCATCCAGCACCAAGGCCTTAGCCTGTACGCTCGCGAAATCGGTTTTGGCGGGGCCGCGCTCGACGCCGCCCTGATGGAACGCTACGAAACGCCGGACTTCGATGCCCTGCGAGCCCAGCTGCGTACCGGCCGGATCAACGCACCGGATATCGCCGAGAACGTGCGTGAATTCGCCGAACAGCTGGCGGTGCACATCGACCGCACGCTGACCTTCTACCAGTCCGCCTCCAGCGGGGGCGACGAACCGATTGATCACGTCGTTCTGGTCGGCGCGCCCACGCTCTACCCCGGCCTGCACGACGCGCTGGTGCAATTGTTGCCCTGGCCCGTGAGCCTGGGCAATCCGCTCGACGGCATGCTGGCGAGCGCGGCGGCGCGCCGCAATCACGTCGATACCGACGCCCCGAGCCTGATGGTCGCTGCCGGGCTGGCTCTGCGAGGTGCCGTATGAGCCATCCGCAGACCCTGGCTGTACGCATCAATCTGCTGGACTGGCGGGCCGAGCAGCGCGAATACAAGCGCAAGCGCTTCATCGCGCAGCTCGTGGGCGCCGCCGTGGCCACCGTCATCGTGGTCGGGATATTGCCGGTGCTCTACTACGACCATCTGATCGATGCGCAGCAGGCGCGCGACCACTATCTGCAGCAACAGATCGCGACCGCCGACAAGCAGCTCGCCGAGATCCGCGAACTGAAAAAGACCCGCGAGGACCTGATCAACCGCATGCAGGTGATCGGCGAGTTGCAGCGCTCGCGCTCGGCCATCGTCCACTACTTCGATCAACTGACCGCGACCATTCCCGATGGCGTCTATCTGACCGGGCTGGACGAGAAGGGCGCGACCACCACGCTCGACGGCGTGGCCGAATCCAACGCGCGCGTGTCGGAGTACATGACCAACCTGGACAATTCGCCCTGGTTCACCAATCCCCGGCTGATCGTGATCAAGCGCGATGACAGCCACGGCAAGCGCCGGGCGGATTTCACGCTCAAGGTCGATAGCACCTCGCCCGATCAGACGCAGAACGCCACGTCGGGCGACGCCGCCGGCAGCGGGCATGCCTCATGAGGCCGCTTCGCGAATACATCGACGAGCTGCGCAGCCTCGACCAGAACAATATCGGCAGCTGGCCGACCTGGGCCTATGGCCTGGCAATCTCCGCGGTCTCGCTCGTGATCATGCTGATCGCGGCCTGGTACTTCGTGCTGCCCAAGCGCGATGCGCTGGCCGATGCCCGGCACCAGGAACGCCAGCTCAAGGAATCGTTCCGCGTCAAGCAGGCGATGGTGGCCAACCTCGGGGCCTATCGTGATCAGCTGGCCACCATGCAGACCGAGTTCGGCAATCTGCTGGCCCAGCTGCCAAGCAAGACCGAGGTACCAAGCCTGCTGCGCGACGTCTCACAGACCCGCTCGGCCAACGGCCTCGACGAGGAATTGTTCAAGCCCGAACCCGAAGTGACCAAGGATTTCTACGCCGTACTGCCGAACGACCTGATCGTCACCGGCGACTTCCACCATTTCGCCACGTTCGTCTCCGATGTCGCCGCGCTGCCGCGTATCGTGACCATCAGCAACGTGCACATCCGGCCGGTCGGCAAGAGCAGCGGACAGGCCGCGCAGAGTGAGCAGGGCAAGGGCCCGCTGCGCATGAGCCTGACCGCCAGCACTTATCGCTATCTCGGCGACACTACCGGCACGCAGGCTCACGGCAAAGACGGGAAGGGCAAGTCGTGACGGGGTTTCGATCCATGCATCGCGCCGCACGCTGGGCCGGGGTCATCGGCCTGTGCGCCGTGCTGGGCGCCTGTGGATCGAACACGGACGACCTGGCCAGCTTCGTTGCCCGCATCAAGGCGCGACCGGCGCCGCCGGTCAAGCCCATGCCGAAAATAGCCAGCTACAAGCCCTACACCTATAAACCGGCAGGTCGCCGCTCACCGTTCGCCGCGCCGAACAACCACGCGCCCGCCAACAATAATGGCGTGCGCCCGAATCTCGACCGGCCGCTTGATCCGCTCGAACAGTTCCCACTGGATGCCCTGCGCATGGTGGGCACCATCACCAGCAACGGCGTGACCTACGCCCTGATCGCCGCCCCCGACCAAGTGGTGCATCGTGTCGCCCCCGGCGACCACATGGGACGCCACTACGGCCGGGTCGACACGATCAGTCCGGCGGGCGTCACGCTCACCGAGATCGTGCCCGACGGCAACGGCGGCTACACCAAGCAAGGCGCGACGCTCGCGCCGCCGCAGCAATGAATCCTGGGGATTTCGACCAGCCATGAAGCCAATGACCCACCGATCCCGCCCCCTGCCAGTGCTCGCCCTGCTGCTCGCCCTGCTGGTCGCCGCGTGCCTGGCGCTGCTGGCGCCCGTCGGCGCCATGGCCGCCCCCGCAGCCGGGTCGCTCGCGCTGCAATCGATCAGTACCGCGGCCGGCAGCGGCGATCAGGTCAGCCTTCGCTTCAAGCTGTCCGGGCCGGCGCCGGCGCCGTCAGTGTTCACGGTCGAGAATCCGGCGCGTCTATCCATCGACCTGCCCCATACCACACTCGCGCTCGACAAACGCTATCAGCGCATCGCCGAGGGCCCGGTCCAGGCGGTCACCGCCGCGGCCGCCGATGGCAAGACCCGCGTGGTGGTCGAACTCACGCAGATGGTCAACTATCACATCCAGCGCCAGGGCGACGAGCTGATCGTCCACCTCGGCGGCCCGGCGCAGGCACCGGCCGCGCAGACCGCCTCGCCCGGTGCCTCGGGCGCCGAGCATGGTACCGGCTCGCCTTCGGGGCCGGCCTCGGCGATCAAGAACATCGACTTCCGGCGCGGCGATCAGGGCGCCGGCCGTATCGAGATCACGCTCAACGGCACCAACGCACCGGTCGACATCACGCGAAAGGACGGCAAGATCGTGGCACGTCTGCGCGGTATCCAGCTGCCCGCACATCTGGCCAGGCGCCTCGACGTCACCGATTTCGCCACGCCCGTTCGCACGGTCGACGCCATGTCGCGCTCCGGCAACACGCGCATCGTCATCACCCCGGCCAAGGGCGCGCAATTCCAGCGGCTGGCCTATCAGACCGGCAATCATCTCTACATCGAACTGCAGCCGCTCACCAACGCCCAGAAGAAACAGCGCGAGCAGACCCACCCACAGTACAACGGCAAAAAGATCTCGCTGTCGTTCCAGAACATCAAAATCCGCTCGGTGCTGCAGATCATTGCCGACGTGGCCAACGTGAACATGGTGGTCTCGGATAGCGTATCCGGCACCATTGCCGTGCAGCTCGACGACGTCCCCTGGGATCAGGCACTGGATATCATTCTCAATGCCAAGGGCCTGGGCATGACGCGCAATAACAATGTGATCACGGTCGCGCCGCTGACCGAGATCGCCAATCGCGAAAAAGCCAAGGCCGCCGCCCGCGAGGCGACCAACAACCTCGCCCCGCTGCATTCCGAGATCATCCAGATCAACTACGCCCGCGCCTCGGACATCGCCAACATCCTGAAATCCGATACCGCGGCGCCGCACGCCACGGGGTCTTCGGGCGGCGGCAACGCCGCACCGTCGGCTAACGCCAGCGGTTCGGGCAACAACCAGTCCCTGCTTTCGCCGCGCGGCCATGTCACGGTCGATGATCGCACCAACAGTCTGCTGGTCACCGATACACGCGAAAAACTCGACCAGATCCGCAGCCTGATCGATCGCCTCGACATCCCCGTGCGCCAGGTGCTGATCGAATCACGCATCGTGATCGCCAACCGCGATTTCACCCGCAGCCTGGGTATTTCCCAGACCGGCGTCAACAACTCCAAGCTCAATAACGCACTGAGTGCCCAGAGTTCTGGCTCGTTGAGCAGTGCCTACGGTGCCAATAACGGCGGCTATTCGGTCAGTCTGCCGGCAACCAGTGCCACGAGCCTCCTCTCGGCCAGCATCATCTCCGATACTTTCAGCCTCAATCTGCAGCTGTCGGCCATGGAGTCGGAGGATAACGGCGAGATCATCTCCTCACCGCGCATCATCACCGCCGACGGCCAGGAAGCGAACATCGAACAGGGCCAGGAAATCCCTTATCAGTCCGGCACCGTGGGCAGCAACCAGGGCACCAGCGTCCAGTTCAAGAAAGCGGTACTCAGCCTCGATGTCACGCCCAAGATCACGCCGAACAAGAAAGTCATCATGAACCTGAAGGTCACCCAGGATTCGGTCGGCAAATACGTCCCGACCTCCCAGGGCGGCTCGGTGCCGTCGATCGACACCCGAAGCCTCACCACCCAGGTCCTGGTTGATAACGGCGATACCGTGGTGCTCGGCGGCATTTTCGAACAGACGAATCGCGACACCACGGGCGATGTCCCGTTCGTGAGCAAGGTCCCGCTGCTGGGCGCCCTGTTCAAGAACCATTCGCGTCAGCGCAACAAGCAGGAACTGCTCGTGTTCGTTACACCGAAGATACTGCAGAACAATCTGACGGCGGACAGCCACTGAGCCCGGCCACGCCCGGGCCGCCGGCGCAGGCATGCAAGCGACCGATTCGGCATTGCGACCACCGCCGACCGCGACGAACACATCGGATCGTTGTGCGCCTGCCACGGATCGAGAATCATTTCGGCCGCACCCGCAACCGCGCCTGGCGCAAGGGTGCCGAATAGTGGCGAAGACTTGGCCGAAAATGGCACACTCACTGCCGGCGCTGTCGCGAGCGTGCCGCGTCCCGCCGGTCCGAACGACGACGGCACGACCGAAATTGATATAACCTATCCAAAAAGCGTCTTCGGTTGGGTTAAAGTACGCTTGCGTGCCACGGCCTCCGTGCAGGGCAGCGACACGACACGGAACGCTTTTTATTGTGCCGGCTGCCGCAGCAGACGTCAGCACCAGCTCCGACGATCCTCCGGGCCAGGACAGCCCGTTCGGCATGGACGGCGTATGCGCGACGACCTACGATCCGAACACGGGTTAAGGCCCGTGGTCGTGGCTTTCGTATTCAACTACTTGTAACGAGTACATGGCAGTAAACCCGAACATCTATCTGGTCGGCCCCATGGGGGCCGGCAAAACCACGGTGGGCCGGCGTATCGCCGAGCTCAAGGGCATGACGTTCGTCGACTCCGATCAGGAAGTCGAAAAGCGCACCGGCGTGGACATCTCCTTCATCTTCGACATGGAAGGTGAAGAAGGTTTCCGCAAGCGCGAACGTGACATGATCGCGGAATTGTCGGAACAGCCCAACACCGTCATGGCCACGGGCGGCGGCGCCGTGCTTGACCCGAGCACGCGCGATCTATTGTCCGCCCGCGGCGTCGTGGTCTATCTCGAGACCTCGCTGGAGCAACAGCTTGCGCGCACGCGCAAGTCCAACAGCCGGCCCCTGCTGGCGGGCAGCGAGGATATGGAAGCCACGCTCACCCAGCTCATGGAAGTTCGCGACCCGCTGTATCGCTCGATCGCGGACGTCGTGGTCACCACCGGCGATCAACAGGCGCGCAAGCTCGCCCGCGAAATCGTCGAGCAGCTGGAAGCCATCGGCACGGCCTGATGAGGCAGCCGGAAACCGGCAGCGCGTGGATCTATGCCGGATTCTGGATCCGCGTATGGGCGTCGATCATCGATAGCGCGCTGCTGCTGTTTCTGGTCTTCCCGCTGCTGTCGCTGATTCCCGGAGCCGCGCGCGCAAGCCGCGCGGCCCCGCAGCTGTTCACCGCTTCCGGACGCATCAACTTCGACGCGCTCGCCCTGGCACCGCCCGGGCCGCTGCATGTGGTTCTGTACTGGCTATTGCCGGCGGTCGTCGTCGTCATCTTCTGGCTGACCCGCGAGGCCACGCCCGGCAAGATGGCGATCGGCGCCCGCGTGGTCGATGCCGACACCGGTGAGCGCCTGCGCCCCGGGCAATCGATCCGGCGCTATCTGGGCTACTACGTCTCCACCCTGCCGTTCGGCCTCGGCCTGATCTGGGTGGGCATTGATTCGCGCAAACAGGGCTGGCACGACAAAATCGCCGGCAGCGTGGTCGTGCGTCGGCGGCGCACGGTCGAGCCCGTTCGATTCGAAGCCGCCGATGACGCCTCGAACCCCCAGACCGGATGGAACAATGAGTGATACCCCTGCCGCGAGCACCCTGCGCGTCGAACTCGATAGCCGTGCCTACGACATCCTCATCGGCCCCGGGCTGATCGGCCGGGCCGCCGCCTACGACGGGGCGATCCGCGGCCCGCGGGTGCTCATCGTGACCAACGACACGATCGCGCGCCATTACCGCGAACCGGTCGAGGCCGCGCTGACGGACGCCGGGCACGCCGTCGATACGCTGATTCTGCCCGACGGCGAAGCCCACAAATCGATGGCCACGCTCGACACGATTGCCGAGCACTTGCTGGCCCACGGTTACGGGCGCGACGCGACCATCGTCGCGCTCGGCGGCGGCGTCATCGGCGATCTGGCCGGATTCGCCGCCGCGATCTACCAGCGCGGCATCGATTTCGTCCAGGTGCCGACCACGCTACTGGCCCAGGTCGATTCCTCGGTCGGTGGCAAGACCGGCGTGAATCATCGCCTGGGCAAGAACATGATTGGCGCCTTCCACCAACCAAAGCGCGTGCTGGCCGACATCGACGTGCTCGCCACCCTGCCCGCGCGCGAATTCGCCGCCGGCATGGCCGAGGTCATCAAGTACGGCCTGATCCGCGACGCCGGCTTCTTCGACTGGCTGGAGGCGAACATGGCCGGCATCAACGCGCGCGAGCCGGCGCTGATCACCGAGATCATCCGTCGCTCCTGCGCCAACAAGGCCGAGGTGGTGGTAGCCGACGAGCGCGAAGCCGGCCAGCGCGCCCTGCTCAATCTCGGCCATACCTATGGTCACGCGCTCGAGACCGAACTCGGTTACGGCGCCTGGCTGCATGGCGAGGCCGTGGCCGCGGGCATGTGCATGGCGGCCGACACGTCGCGGCGGCTCGGCTGGCTGAGCGCGGCGCATGTCGCGCGCATCGAAACGGTGATCGCCGCCGCCGGCCTGCCGACTGCCCCGCCGCGCGAGACCTCGGCCGGGCGCATTCTCGACCTGATGCAGCGCGACAAGAAAGTCACCGCCGGCGCGCTGCGCCTGGTGCTACTGACCGATATCGGACAGGCTGTGATTTACGAAAACTATGGTGCGGCGCTGGACGATACACTGCACCATTATCTGGCCGCCTGAGGTCTTGACAGCGTTCGGCGATTGATTGTCGCCCGCTGGCCTTTTATATTGAATTCAGCGGTTCCACCGCTCGCGCGCCAGAAGACTGGCGCCGCCCGTTGCTGCCGAAACCGCGCTCCCCCGTTGCGTAACCCGCCTGGCGGGCCGCGGCCTGCGCTGCGACGACTTCCAGGTTCGGCCGGTCCGGCGCAATTGCGCCCGGCTTTCCGGGCTGTAGCCCATCCGAGGGAATGGACTATGCACAAACTTGAAGGCGGACTCTATTCACCGGAGTTCGAAAAAGACGCCTGCGGCTTCGGCCTGATCGCCCACATGGACGACAAGCCCAGTCATTGGCTGGTCGATACCGCGATCGGCGCGCTGGAGCGCCTGACCCATCGCGGGGCGGTCGCGGCCGACGGCAAGACCGGCGACGGCTGCGGCCTGCTGATCAAGAAGCCCGATTCGTTTCTGCGCACCGTCGCCGACGAAGCCGGCATCGAACTCGGCGAACACTATGCCAGCGGCATTGTGTTCCTGAGCCTGGACGAGGACACCGCCGGCGCCGCCAGGGCCGAGCTGGAAAAACAGCTGGAAGCGGCCGGCCTGATGGTCGCCGGCTGGCGTGAGGTGCCGATCGATGCCGAATCGGCCTGTGGCGCCGAGGCGCTGGAAACCCTGCCCCGCTTCGAGCAGATCTTCGTCAATGCGCCCGCGGACATGGACCGCGACGTGTTCGAGACCCGGCTGATCATCGCCCGCCGGCGCACCGAGAACGCCCTGCCCGATGACGATACGTTCTACGTGCCGTCGCTCTCGGCCCGCGTGTTCTCGTTCAAGGGCATGGTGATGCCGAGCTATCTCACCGTGTTCTACCAGGACCTGGCCGACGAACGGCTGGAGACCTCGCTGTGCGTGTTCCACCAGCGTTTTTCGACCAACACGCTGCCACAGTGGCGTCTGGCCCAGCCGTTCCGGTATCTCGCCCACAACGGCGAGATCAACACCATCACCGGCAATCGCAACTGGTCCACCGCCAGGGCCTCCAAATTCGCCTCCAAGGACCTGCCGGATCTGGAATCCATCCTGCCGCTGGTGTCCATGGACGGCTCGGATTCCTGCAGCCTCGACAACATGCTCGAGATCCTGCTCGCCGGCGGCATGGACATTTTCTATGCCATGCGCCTGCTGATGCCGCCGGCCTGGCAGAACGTCGACTATATGTCGGCCGACATGCGTGCCTTCTACGAATACAACTCCATGCACATGGAGCCCTGGGACGGCCCGGCGGGCATCGTGCTCACCGACGGCCGCTATGCCGCCTGCGCCATGGACCGCAATGGCCTGCGCCCGGCGCGCTACGTGATTACCAAGGATCGCCACATCACGCTGGCCTCCGAGATCGGCGTGTGGGACTACAAGCCCGAGGACGTGGTCACCAAGGGCCGGCTCAAGCCCGGCGACATGCTGGCGATCGATACCGATAACGGCGAGCTGCTCAACCCGCGCGACATCGATGCGCGCCTTGCCGGCCGCGCGCCGTACAAGCAGTGGCTGAAAAAGCATTCCCGTATCCTCGAGTCGCGCCTGACCGATACGCGCGACGAAGCCTGGATGGAGCGCCCACGCCTCAAATCGCTGGAAAAACTGTTCCATGTGACCTTCGAAGAGCGCGATCAGGTATTGCGCCCGCTGGCCGAGGCCGGCCAGGAAGCCACCGGCTCGATGGGCGACGACACACCGTTCCCGGTGCTGTCCCGTGTGGACCGCGTGGTCTTCGATTATTTCCGCCAGCAGTTCGCCCAGGTCACCAATCCGCCGATCGATCCGCTGCGCGAGCGTATCGTGATGAGTCTGGAGACCTGCTTCGGCCGCGAACTGAATGTCTTCGACGAATCCGAGGCCCGCGCCAAGCGGCTGGTGGTCGATTCGCCGGTGCTGTCCACCGGCAAGTTCCGGCGCCTGCTGTCGGTCGAGGATGAAGACTATGCGAACGTCACGCTGGATCTGACCTATCCGGCCAACGACGATCTGCGCGAGGCGATCGAGGCGCTGTGCGATCGCGTGGTCGACGAGGTCCGCGGCGGCAAGACCATCATCGTGCTCACCGATCGCAACGTCGAACAAGGGCAGCTGCCGATCCAGGCGCTGCTGGCCACCGGCGCGGTGCATCACCGCCTGACCCGCGAGAACCTGCGCTGCGACGCCAACCTCGTCGTGGATACGGCCACGGCACGCGATGCCCATCATTTCGCCTGCCTGATCGGCTACGGCGCAACCGCGATCCATCCGTATCTGGCCTACGAATGCCTGAACGATCTGGTACAGGTCGGCCAGATCCACGATCGCGACGCCGACGAACTGTGCGCCTCGTATCGCAAGGGCATCAATAAAGGCCTGTACAAGATCATGTCCAAGATGGGCATCTCCACGGTCACCAGCTACCGCGGTGCCCAGCTGTTCGAGATCGTGGGCCTGGCCGACGAGGTCGTGGATCTGTGCTTTTCGGGTACGGTTTCGCGTATCGGCGGGGCAAGCTTCGCGCATCTGCAGGCCGATGCCGCGCATCTGGCCGAGCACGCCTGGAACACGCGTATCGCGATCGACCAGGGCGGCATCCTCAAGTTCGTCTACGGCCAGGAATACCACTGCTACAACCCGGACGTGATCGCCACGCTGCACGAAGCCGTGTCGTCCGGCGAGTACGCCAAGTACCAGGAATACGCCCGCGTGGTGCAGGGCCGGCCGGTCGCCGTGCTGCGCGATCTGCTCGGCCTGCGCGATGACCTGGCGCCAATCGACATCGACGAAGTCGAGTCGATCGAGGACATCACGCCACGCTTCGATTCCGCCGGCATGAGTCTGGGCGCCCTGTCGCCCGAGGCGCACGAGTCGCTGGCCCAGGGCATGAACCGCATGGGCGGGCGCTCGAACTCCGGCGAAGGTGGCGAGGATTCGGCCCGCTTCGGCACCGACAAGATGTCCAAGATCAAGCAGGTGGCCTCCGGCCGGTTCGGCGTCACGCCGCATTACCTGGTCAACGCCGAAGTGCTGCAGATCAAGATCGCCCAGGGCGCCAAGCCCGGCGAAGGCGGCCAGCTGCCCGGCCACAAGGTCAACGAGATGATCGCCCGGCTGCGTTATTCGCGGCCCGGCGTGGCGTTGATCAGCCCGCCGCCACACCACGACATCTACTCGATCGAGGACCTGGCCCAGCTGATCTTCGACCTCAAGCAGGTCAATCCGAAGGCGCTGGTCTCGGTCAAGCTGGTGGCCGGACCCGGCGTGGGCACGATCGCGGCCGGCGTGGCCAAGGCCTACGCCGACCTGATCACCATCTCCGGCTATGACGGCGGCACGGGCGCCTCGCCGCTGACGTCCGTGCGCTATGCCGGCACGCCGTGGGAACTGGGCCTGTCGGAAACCCACCAGACCCTGCGCGCCAACGACCTGCGCGAGAAGGTCCGGGTGCAGACCGACGGCGGTCTCAAGACCGGGCTGGACGTGATCAAGGCGGCGATCCTGGGGGCCGAATCCTTCGGCTTCGGCACCGGCCCGATGGTGGCCCTCGGCTGCAAGTACCTGCGCGTGTGTCATCTGAACAACTGCGCGACGGGTGTTGCCACGCAGAATGAGACACTGCGCGAGCGCTATTTCATCGGCATCCCGGAAATGGTGCAGAACTTCTTCCGCTTCATCGCCCAGGACACCCGCGAGATCATGGCCTCGATCGGCGTGAAAAGGCTGGAGGATCTGATCGGGCGTACCGATCTGCTGGAAATCCTGCCCGGCGAGACCTCCAAACAGGCCGGCCTGAACCTGAAACCGCTGCTGTCCAAGGGCGGGCTGGCCGACGACAAGCCAATGTACTGTGTCTCGCCGCACAACGAACCCTTCGACAAGGGCGAGTTGGCCGAGCGCATGGTCGCGGACACGCTGGACGCGATCGAGAACAAGTCGGGCGGCCGGTTCGAATATGACGTGCGCAACAGCGATCGCTCCATCGGCGCGCGGGTGTCGGGCGAGATCGCGTCCCGCCACGGCAATCTCGGCATGGAGGATGCGCCCATCACGCTGGCGCTCACCGGTACCGCCGGCCAGAGCTTCGGTGTGTGGAACGCCGGCGGGCTGCATCTCCAGCTCACCGGCGACGCCAACGACTATGTCGCCAAGGGCATGGCCGGCGGCCGCATCATCATCCGTCCGCCGGAAAATTCCGATTTCGTGGCGCGCGAGGCGGCAATCATCGGCAATACCTGCCTGTACGGTGCCACCGGCGGCACGCTGTATGCGGCCGGCCAGGCCGGCGAGCGCTTCGGCGTGCGCAACTCGGGGGCCACCGCGGTGGTCGAGGGCGTGGGCGATCACGGCTGCGAATACATGACCGGCGGCTGCGTGGTCGTGCTCGGCGGCACCGGCGTCAACTTCGGCGCCGGCATGACCGGCGGCGCGGCCTACGTGCTGGACGAAAAGCGCGAATTCGTCGACCGCTACAACCACGAGCTGATCGATATCCACCGCGTGGTATCCGAGAACATGGAGGCTCATCGCCACTATCTGTATCAGCTCATCGAGGCTTACGTGGACGCCACCGGCAGCGCCTGGGGCGCGGAAATCCTGGAGGACTTCCGCGACTACGTCGGCCAGTTCTGGCTGGTCAAGCCCAAGGCGGAAAGCGTGGAGACCATTCTCGACACGCTCACCCGCGCGGCCTAGTTCAGTCGGTCATGGGCCGCGGCCCGATCCCGCATCGCGACAAGAGACATCGATGGCAAAGAACAATCTTCAATTTCTCGACGTACCGCGTCAGGACCCGGCCAAGGTGGCCGTGCCCGTACGCATTCACGAATTCGCCGAGATCTACGGCCAGTTCGACAAGGAGACCGCCTCGCAGCAGGCCGGGCGCTGCATTTCCTGCGGCAACCCGTATTGCGAGTGGAAGTGCCCCGTGCACAACTACATCCCCAACTGGCTCAAGATGGTCAACGAGGGCAATCTGTTCGAGGCGGCCGAGCTGTCGCACGCCACCAACACCCTGCCCGAGATCTGCGGCCGTATCTGCCCGCAGGACCGCCTGTGTGAAGGCGCCTGCACGATGAACGACGGCATCGGCGCGATTACCATCGGCTCGGTCGAGAAATACATCACCGACGAGGCCTTAAAGCAGGGCTGGCGGCCGGACGTCTCCAACGTGGTCTGGACCGACAAGAAGGTCGCCGTGATCGGCGCCGGCCCGGCCGGCCTCGGTGCAGCGGATATTCTCGTGCGCGGCGGCGTCAAGGCCGTGGTGTTCGACAAGTACCCGCGCATCGGCGGCCTGCTCACCTTCGGCATTCCGCCGTTCAAGCTGGAAAAGGACGTCGTGGAAACCCGCCGCGAAGTCATGGAAGGCATGGGTGTGGAATTCCGGCTCGGCGTCGAAATCGGCCGCGACATCAGCATCGAACAATTGATGGAAGAATACGACGCCGTGTTCATGGGCATGGGCACCTACACCTACATGAAGGGCGGCTTCCCCGGCGAGGACCTGAAAGGTGTGTACGAGGCCCTGCCGTTCCTGGTCGGCAACATCAATCGCGAGATCGGCGTCAAGGGCGAGCATCCCTTCGTCGACATGAAAGGCCAGCGCGTGGTCGTGCTCGGCGGCGGCGACACCGCGATGGATTGCAATCGCACGTCCATTCGCCAGGGCGCCAAGGAAGTCATCTGTGCCTACCGGCGCGACGAAGAGAACATGCCCGGCTCCGCCCGCGAGGTGGAAAACGCCAAGGAAGAAGGCGTGCAGTTCCTGTTCAATCGCCAGCCGGTCGAAATCGTGGGCGACGCCCATGTCGAAGGCATCAAGATGGTCACGACTCAGCTCGGCGAACCGGACGAGCGCGGCCGACGCCGACCCGAGCCCGTGCCCGGCACCGAGGAAGTCATCGAGGCGGATCGTGTGGTCATCGCCTTCGGCTTCCGCCCCAACCCGCAGGACTGGTTCGACACCCACGAGATCGAATGCGATGACGGCGGCCGGGTGATCGCGCCCGAGCAGGGCCGCTTCAAGCACCAGACCACCAACCCGAAGATCTTCGCCGGTGGCGACATGGTGCGCGGCTCCGATCTAGTCGTCACCGCCGTGTTCGAGGGCCGCGAAGCGGCCAAGGGCATTCTGGATTATCTTGAGGTCTGACCGGAATACGCGATGACTGTAGCCCCCTTTTGGGCCAGAATCCGTACCCCCGTGGCGCCCGATCACTCTGCAGGCTCGGGCCGCCCGGCCCACAATGACTGCGCCGGGATATTATCGCGCATGTTTGCCGGAGTGGCGCTCGACGCCGTTGCTGCGCTGGTGTTGCCCGTCGTCAACACCCGGACCATGCCCTATCACTTGGTCAGAATCGGCGCTACCTCGGCACACCCACGCCATCGTGCGTATGGACCCGGCCGGCGGGCACACGACCGCCAAGCGCGAGATCCCGGGCAACCTGTCGATGGGTTGCATCCTGCCGGCAACGCCGGAGCTGAATCCGGCCGAAAACGTGTGGCAGCATCTACGCTAGACGTACCCGAGCAACCGCGTCTTCCAAGCCACCGACGACATTATCGCGTGTGCGTGCCAAGCGTGGCAGGCCCTGTTGGTCGAGGCCGGGCGTATTAAACCCGATACCCGTCGTAACCGGGCCTGCAACGATCCATAGTTATAACCGTTGGCATAAGTTTGACCGATGGGCGTGACCGCGCCATACGCTACGCCAAACGACGCTCGTGGTTCCTGGCCCAAGCCCGAGTCGCCTGCCTTTGCTTATGGCTCGATATTTCGTGACGACACGGCCTGAGCCGTCTCGATGTATCCATTCGAACATCAAGGCGCCTATGTGTTTCGCTCTTCACGAATCCATATCGCCGGAACAGACGCTATCGCGCAGCGCGCTTTTCCGCACCTTGCCCGTTGCCGTACGCGGCAATCCGCCGAACACCACGCGACCCGGCACCTTGAAATGGGCCATGCGCTCACGGCAGAAGCCGATCAGTGCAGCCTCGTCCACGCGGCTTTCGGCACCCTCGACCAAGGTGACAAAAGCGCACGGCCGTTCGCCCCAGTGCGGATGCGGTTCGGCAACCACGGCAACCTCGGCCACCGCCGGATGCTCGTAGAGCACGCTCTCGATCTCGAGACTAGAAATATTCTCGCCACCGGAGATAATGATGTCCTTGGCCCGATCCTTGATCTCGACGTAGCCGTCGGCATGCCGCACCGCCAAATCCCCGGTATGGAACCAGCCATCGGCGAAGGCAGCATCGGTTTCTTCGGGGTTGTTGAGATATCCCTTCATCACGGTGTGCCCGCGCAGGCACAACTCGCCGATGGTCTCGCCGTCGTCAGCCACCGGTTTACCGGCCTCATCGAGTACGGCGACGTCTTCGATCGCGAAGTTGGCCACCCCCTGACGCGCCATGCGCGCGGCACGTGCCTTGGCGTCCAGTTGCTCCCAGGCGGGTTGCCAGACACATAGCGTCGAGGGGCCGTAGGTCTCGGTCAATCCATAGAGATGGGTGATGTCGAAGCCCAGTCGCCGGGCACGATCGATCACCGCAGCCGGCGGCGCCGCCCCACCCAGCGCGAAATCCGCTCTTGTCGACAGACTCAGACCGCGATTCTCGAAATCGGTCAGCAGACTGTTGAGCACAACCGGGGCGCCGCAGAGATGGGTGACCCCGTGCGTTTCCATGCGTTCATGAATCAAGGCCGCATCAACGCTCTCGAGACAGACATGGGTCGCGCCGGCCGCGGTTGTGGCCCAGACATATCCCCAGCCGTCACAATGGAACATCGGCAGAGTCCAAAGAAAGACCGAGTCCGGGCCCATGTGAAAGGCCATGGCATTGGCCATGGCGGCCAGATAAGCGCCGCGATGGTGATACACGACACCCTTGGGGGCGCCTGTCGTGCCCGAGGTGTACAACAGCGTCAGCGCATCCCACTCATTAGCCACGCCGGGCGGTTCGAAGGCCGGATCGCCGGCTGCGATCAGATCCTCGAAGCGTTCCCCGACCAGCGATCCCGCGGGTGTGCCGTGACTGTCGACCACGATGACCTCGGGCATTTCGCGGTCCAGGATATTCCGCATATGCAGGACGATTTCGGCAAAAACATGATCGCAGATCAATGTCGTCGCCTTGCCGTGCGCCAGCATGGTAGCGACCGATGGTGGATCCTGACGCGTATTCAATGGATTGAGCACCGCCCCGAGCATCGGCACGGCATAGCGCGCTTCGAGCATTTCATGCGTATTGCGACACAGGATCGCCACCGTATCGCCCCGTTTGATGCCGCGTTCCGCCAAGGCGCTGGCCAAGCGGCGACAACGGCGATCGAATTCGGCATAAGTCAACGTCATGTCGCTGTCGATGACAGCATCGCGGTCGCCATAAACCACCGCCGAACGCCGTAAAAAGCTCAGTGGCGACAATGGGATGTGGTTGGCCGAACTACGGTCTAGCCGGTCATAGTCGGCTTGGGCCATGGTCTCCTCCGTATTGTTGTCACCAGTCGACCATGGTCTTGCGAACGGCCGCTCGCGGAATTTTTATCAGTGCCGGCATCCTTGTTACAGCGACGACTGCAAGTGCCCGCCGTCAACGACCAGGGTCGATCCCGTCATGTAGGAGCCGGAGTCCGAAGCGAGTAACAGCAAGGGAGCCGCCAGCTCGTGGGGCTGCCCCAGTCGTTTCTGCGGTATGCGTCGGATCATCTTCTGTCCCGGCTCGGACTCGAAGAATTCACGATTCATGTCGGTTTCAATATAACCGGGCGCTAATGCGTTGACACGAATATTGTCCCGCGCCCACTCCAGTGCGAGAGCCCGGGTAAGCTGTTCCAGCGCGCCCTTGGAGGCAGCGTAGGCCGCCAGGGCCGGCGCCACCCGATGACCGAGAATCGAACTCACGTTGATGATCGCGCCACCCTGCCCGGCAGCCTTGAGCCGTCGGGCCGATTCCTGCGCGATTCGCCAGCAGCCGCTCAGGTTGACCTCGATCGTACTGCTCCAATCTGCTTCACTCATATCGAGCGCCAGCGACGGTTTAGCCACACCCGCGTTGCATACCGCGATATCGACGACACCCAGCTGGGCTTCTATGCTGTCAAAGCCCGTCTTTATCGAACCCGTGTCCGTGACATCCAGGGGCACGATCGCCGCGCGACCGCCGACGGCATCGATGGCTTCAGCGGTTTTCTCCAACGGCGCACGCCGGCGGCCGCACAATGCAACGCGGGCACCGGCATCGGCCAGAATCTCGGCAAAGCTGCTGCCCAGGCCGCCGCCGGCTCCGGTCACCACGGCCACGCGATTTTCAAGACTGAAATACTCTCTCATGCCACTACTCGTTGACGTTCAAACAAACGATCGACGTCAGCGCCGCCCCGCCAGGCCAGAGACAGGTCGGTGAAATCGGGCCCGGGCCTGATCGATCGGCCAGGATCTCGTGGATACGGGCCACCTTCGTCGGCGCGATCTTCAACGCAAGATCGGCTTCGAACCTCTTCTTCAAGTCCGGGATGCGCTCGGCGCGCCGCCGTCGATGGCCGATCGGGTAGTCCACCGACGCCTTACCGGCCGCCGAGCCATCGCCGAATAAAACCTGCACCGCATTGCCTATGGCGCGATAGGCCTGGCCGATCGGTGTATGCACCACAGTCTGACATCTATAGCAGACATTCGAGCGCTCGTGGCCAGCAGTCAAGGCGCCGCCTTCAAGATGCATCGACAAGCCAGCGCCCCTGGCGGACCAGCGGCGGGCCGCGCGCCGGTTTTGGCAAGACGCGCTGCAACCGGGCCGACAAAGGCTTGTCACGGCGCGATCTACCGACCATGACCGGCTTGTCCCGGAGGGTCGGGCCGCCCTCTTGATTCCACTGACACTTACCCCGGTTGGCATCGCCACGGATACGCGGAATCACGATAAACAAAGCTTGCCCTGTCTCAGGGTCCCTACGCGCAACAGAGGCAATCTCCGGTATTCCCGGGACCATTCAAAGTGGCACTGTCTGGATTGGGCGCTGCTACTTTAGTTTGATATATGCCGCATACATGTTTCTCCCTCGCTATATTCGAGTATCTTCGAGTTCTTCTACGTCCGGGGAAACACGATGGAAACGAACTCGATCAGCACATGGCCAGGCCAGGCATACCGGCGTTTGCGGTGCCTTTTCGCCGCCGGTTGTCTGCTAGCGATCATGCCGGCACTGGCCAGTGCAGCTCAGCCCATCAACATCGGCGTCGTGGCGCCGCAGGAAACACTGGAAGGCAAGTCAATCGTCAACGGCGCCAAGCTGGCGGCCGAGCATATCAATGCGGCGGGGGGCATCGACGGCCGGCAGATCAAGCTTTTCTTTTATGACGACCATAAATCCGCCTCGGACGGCGTTCGTGCCATGCAACGCGCCGCCAATCGCGATCATACGGTCGCGATGGTGGGCACGTTCATCAGCGAAGTCGCCCTGTCGATGGAGCCGTGGTCGGCACGCCTGAAGATGCCGTTCATCGTCACCGGCGCCGCCAGTCCGAAGATCACCCAGCGCGTGCACAACCACTACAGCGAATACAAATACGTGTTTCGCGACAAGCTTAATGCGCACTTCATGGCCGAGTCGGTGATTGATTTCATCCACCACAGCCTTGCCCCCAAAGGGTTCAAGCGCGCTGCGATTATGGCCGAAGACTCCGCCTGGACCGTTCCGCTCGGCCAAACGTGGAAGCAGAACCTGCAATCCCAGACCAACGTCAAGATCGTCAAGGAAGTTCGCTATTCGCCCGATACCAACGACTTCGGCCCGATATTCAACCAGATTGAAAACAAAAAAGTGCCTCTCATCCTGACCGGCTGGGCGCATACCGGTTTGCGACCGACCATTCAGTGGTCACAGCGGCAGGTACCCGCGCTTCTGGTGGGCGTGAACGCACAGGCAGGCAGTTCGAGCTTCTGGCAGAAAAGCAACGGCGCGGCCCAGGGCGTGATCTCGCAGTCGAGCGCGGTGCCCGGCGCGGCCCTTTCGGACAAGACGGAGCCGTTTACGCAAGCCTATCACGCGAAATTCCACAATTTTCCCGGCTACACCGGTTATACCACCTACGATGCGCTCTATCTGCTCAAGAATGCGATCGAGGCGTCGCATTCGACCGATCCGGACAAGATGGTTTCGGCGTTGGAGCAGACCGATACCACGGGCACGATTGGCCATATCAAGTTCTACGGCAAGCAGTCGCAGTACACGCACGACCTGCAGTTCGGCCCGGGATTGACGACGGGCGTGCTATTCCAGTGGCAGGACGGCAAACAAGTGCCGGTGTGGCCGGCGGCGGTGGCCAAACCGGTCAAAATACCGTCATTCGTGAATCCGGCTTCCTGATATCGCATATCAGACGGCCCGGGACCGGCGCCTATGCGCCGGTCCCGGCATTTCGACCTCGGAGCGCTGCGTCGCATCCGACCCGGCACATCCCGTATTCCGATCGTTTATTGACACCGGCACGTGAACGCTTGGTGTGATTTATTCGCATTCGTGCGCGCAGGCGAACTGACAGGAGATTGGCATTTGGCACATCTAGCCGCTGAGATCATCATCAACGGCATTGTGATCAGCGCGATCTATGCGCTGGGCGCAGTGGGATTCACTCTCATATTTGGTGTGTCCGGCGTTTTGAATCTCGCGCACGGCGCGCACTTGGTGATTGCGGCCTTTGTGGCCTGGTTTACGATCCAGAGCCTGGGGTTCGATCTCTGGAGCGGCAGCCTGGCCGGTATCGCTGCCTCGATTGCGTCGGCCTATATCCTCTACTTCGCCGTCGTGCGGCCGATCGAGCGTTCTCGACGGATACCGGATGAAGAAAAAGAAGTGTTCATCCTCACCGCGACCCTGCTCACCGGGATCATCGTACAAGGGGTGTTCGGCTACCTGTTCGGATCGAACCCGGTGACGACACCGGCGCTCGCCACCGGAGTGGTTCATCCGTTTGGGGTCACCACATCCATCAACGAGCTTCTCATAGGCCTGATTGCCTGGCTCATCATCGGCATGGTCTGGTTCTTCATCAACAGGACACGGCTTGGCAAGGCGTTGCTCGCGGCGTCGATGACGCCGGCCGCGCTGGGTCTGATCGGCGTCGAGCTGATGTTCGTCAATCTGGTTGTCTGGGGATTATATGGCCTGCTGACCGGCATTTCCGGCGTGCTGCTGGCCTCGTTCCTGGGCGCCAGTCCGGATGCGATACCGACAATGACCGCGCTGGCCTTCACGATCGTTATTCTCGGTGGCCTGGGCAACGTGCTCGGTTCGTTGGTCGCCGCCTACATCATCGGTTTCATCGGCACGCTAACGGCCTATCTGATTTCTTCCTCGATCACCGAACTGCCGGCGCTTTTTCTTTTGGTCGTGGTCTTGCTGCTACGACCCCAGGGGCTGTTCGGCCGGCGATGAGCACCCGCGCGGATTTTGTCACATGAATCGCACTTCCCTTGTTTGCCTCTGGATTGCACGCGAGCCGTGCCCCACGCGCTCGGAGGCTTCGATGCTATTCCCTATTCGAAAATGCCCGGTGAACCCCGATGCCGCCCGGTTATCACGCCTATTCACGCAAACGCCGTGTGTGTCGTTAGCCGGGCCGGGTGATTCGATATGACTTCATATCTTCGTTCGTTTCAATTCTGGATCATGCTGGCCGTGCTCGTCGTACTCGCCCTGCTGCCGTACGAGTCTTCTTATTACATCCTCGGCGTCCTCACCATCGCTTATATCTTCACCGGTTTTGCGATGTCTTGGGATCTGCTGTTCGGTTATTCCGGCGAGGTAAACTTCGGCCCGACCTTTTTCATCGGCGTCGGCGCCTACGCCAGCGCCCTGCTGAACGTCCACACCGGCCTCGGCGTGTGGTCCTGCATCGCGCTTGGCGCGTTCGCTGCAGTGGTTGCCGGATTGTTGATGGTGGCACCGGCGTTGCGGTTGCGCGGGCCTTACTTCGGCGTGATCACGCTCGTCGCGGCGCTCATACTCGAAAAACTGATTGTCACCTTCTCCAGTGTCACCGGCGGCGAAGTGGGACTCGGTGTCCCGGGTCTGCTTTCGCTGAGCACTTGGGTGAACTACTACGATGCATTGATCTTCATGCTGATCAGCGGACTGGTCCTGTTTTTGATCGGCCGTTCATCCATCGGCCTGATACTGGAGGCCAGCGGCCAGGATCCGATCGCGACCCAGGCACTCGGGATCAATATCGTCAAGTACAAGATTGTCGGATTCATCCTCAGCGCGTTCATCTCGGGCTGGGCGGGTGCCATGATGATCTTCTATTTCGGCACCGTGTCGATATCCACCGTGGTCGCGGTTTCGGTCACGCTGCAGGTGATTATCTCGACCATTCTCGGCGGCCGGCGTTCCATCATCGGACCTGCCATCGGCGCGATCTTCATCATCGTCGCCAACGAGATACTGCGCCCGCTCGGCCAATTGAACAACGTGGTCGTGGCGCTGGTCGCCCTGATTATTCTGTTGTCGTTTCCGGACGGCTTCATCGGACTCATTCATCGACTGGGACGGCGCGGCACGTGACTGCGATACTCGAGGTATCTGATTTAAGCAAGCGGTTCGGCGGCGTTCAGGCCGTCAACAAGCTATCGTTTTCAGTGGATGCGGGTGAGATCCTCGGCCTGATCGGCCCGAACGGTTCGGGTAAATCGACCACGCTAAGCCTGCTGATGGGCGTCCAGCGCGCGGACGACGGGCATATCCGGTGCCAAGGGCGCGACGTCAGGAAAGTGCGACTGCATCAATCGGCGGCCCATGGGCTGGCCATGGTCTTCCAGCATTCCCGCCCGCTCAAGCGCCAGACCACGATCCAAAACATCAAACTCGCCCTGCTGAGCGGCGGTCTTCTCGACTGCCTGCCGCGACCCGCGCTGACCCGACGCGCACGGGAAGTCGCCGACTGGGTCGGGCTATCCGGGGTCGCCGATACCACGGCCGATCAGCTGTCGTTTTCGGAACTGCGCCGGCTGGAGTTTGCCAAGGCGCTGGCGCTCGAACCGCGTGTCCTGCTGCTCGATGAACCGTTCGCCGGCCTCGCTCCCGCCGAAGTCCGGCAGTTCATCACGTTCATTCGCGAGTTCCAGAGTCCGGAACGCGGCATCGTACTCGTCGACCACAATGTCAAAGCGGTTGCCGGCCTGGTGGATCGGGTCGTCGCCATGCATCAAGGCGCCCGGATCGCCGAAGGCACCGCCGACGAAGTCATGCGCGACGCCAAAGTCCGCGAAGTCTTCCTCGGCACCGCAATGGAAGACCGTACCGGACACAAGCGGACCGAGGCGCCGCGCGCCGACGCCCCGCCTTTGCTGAGCACGCGCATCGACGGGGTTCGATACGGAAAGGCCGAAGCCCTGCAAGAGGTCTACATCGACGTTGCCAAGGGCGAGTTCGTTTCGGTGGTGGGCCTGAACGGCGCCGGAAAAACCAGTCTGTTCAACGCGATCACCGGTTTTGTCGACTACCAGGGCGATGTGCTGTGGCAAGGCAGCTCGATCAAGGGCCGGTCGTCGGCTTCAATCAGCCGGAGTGGAATCGCTCACTGCCCTGAGGACCGCAAGCTGTTTCGCTACATGTCGGTCGAAGAAAACCTCGAACTGGGTGGCTTTTATCTCGATCGAAAGGCCAAACAGGAGACGCTGGGAGAGGTTTTCGAGCTGTTTCCGCGGCTCGCGGAGCGCCGCTGGCAGCTCGCCAACACACTCAGCGGCGGCGAACAGCAGATGCTGACGATCGCCCGTGGCCTGATGCTCCGACCCCAGCTGTTGATACTCGACGAACCCACGCTCGGGCTGGCGCCGCTGATCATGGACTCGATTTCGGACGCCCTGGAAACGCTGCGCACGCGTTTCAATACGACCATCCTGCTTGCCGAGCAGAACCTGCATTTTGCGCTGCGTCATTCCGAGCGAATTTTTCTGCTGGAGAATGGCGTCATCAGCTGGCGCGGTGACACCGAAGCCTTCGAGAGCGAAGTGGGAGAAAGCTATATTTAGTCTGGGTTCAGCATGAATGAGCGCGCCGACCGCGGTGCCAATGGGTTTTACGGGCGCTATTTCGAAGGCCTGCCGAATGGACGACTCTCGCCGGAGCAATATTTCCCGTGAAATCAGAAGAAAAAGACGACGAATGCGATCAGTCATAAAGCCGGATCAGCGCTTTGACCCGGGTCCGGGCCATCACGACGCCAGAAATCATTTTAATCTGATTAGCCACGAGCGTTATACGATGAGAAAGCCAGGATAAAAACAATCAGAGGAGATATCAATGATGTGTTCCAATCGACCCGGTCAACGTATTCTCGCGGCCGGTTTATCCGCCGCCATGCTTCTGCCGGCGGGCGCGGCGTGCGCCGATTCGCCCCAACCCATCCCCATAGCGGTGATTGCCGCGCAGTCCACCATCAACGGCAAGGGGATTATCCAGGGCGCGCAATTGGCTGCCCAGAAGATCAACGCGGCAGGCGGGATCAACGGCAGACCCATAAAGCTGATCACCATGGACAACCATTCGTCCGCGTCCGATGGCGTGCGGGCGTTTCAACGGGCGGTCAAACAGGATCACGCGGTCGCTGTGGTGGGCACATTTATTAGTGAGGTCGCACTGGCCCAGGAACCCTGGGCAGCCCGACTCAAGGAGCCCTTCATCATCACTGGCGCCTGGAGCACCAAGGTCAACGAACGAATTCACAACAACTATGCGCGTTACAAGTATGTGTTTCGTACCACGTTCAATTCCAATACCGGCGCCCGGGTGGTTTGCGGTTACGCAAAAGACATCCTGTCTAAACAATTGGGCTACAAGCGTGCCGCAGTGGTAAGCGAGGACTTTGCCTGGACCAAACCGCTGGATAAAGAGTATATGAAATGCCTACCGAAAGCCGGCCTCAAGGTGGTCGATCACGTGCGTTTCAGCGGCGATACCAGTAATTTCAGCCCGATCTTCAACCGCATCGAAAAACATAACGCAGGCGTCATGATTACAGGCATGGCCCATGCCGGCACCCGGCCCACCGTGCAATGGCACAGCGGGCAAAACCCGTTTCTGTTTGCCGGCTGGAGCTCACAGGCCGGATCAAGCAGTTTCTGGAAAGATACCAACGGTGCCACGGAAGGCGTAATCACCGGCACGGTGGCGTCAGACAAGGCCGCGATCACACCCAAGACGATCCCGTTTGCGAACAAGTTCGAAAAAGCCTTTGGCACGTCGCCTTCTTACACGTCTTATTCGACCTACGACACCCTGTTCATCCTCAAGAACGCAATTGAGCGGGCCGGCACGACGAACGCCGACGCCTTGGTCAAATCTTTGGAAAAAACCGATTACGTCGGCACGCAGGGCCGCGAGCAGTTCCTCGGCCGCGACGCGAAGTTTGTCCACGGTCTCAGATTCGGCAAGAAATATGTATCCGGCATCGCGATTCAGTGGCAGCATGGCAATCCGGTCGTGATCTGGCCGGCCAGTGTCGCAGACGGCAAAGTCGAACTGCCGAAGTTCGTGCCCGAGCCTGCCGGCTCGGGTTCGTGACAGAAACACGAACGCGGCTAACAAACCCGGATAGGACCCGGCACACAGGCGTGGGTCAACACCCCCCGTAGGTACAACGCCGGGCGCGTGGCCGCGCATCCGCTTCAGAGCGATAATGGCAATCACGACCTTCCACGGCCGATCGCCTGAACCTCGATCCCGTCACGCGCCTGGATTCGTGCTTGATGGGCGCTAACCGGCCGCGCTTGACACATTAATACGCGCACGACGCCTGCGACCACCGCGGCGATATTCAGCTGCGTTACTCGTTAACTACTGATCCGGCATGAAAACACCTTCATGCCGGATCAATAACGCGAGTATGCGCATGCCTGCCCGCCACGGCCATGGGCTGCGAAGTCGTCAACACAAAAAACGGACATGCGCCGGCTTTCGTTTTTCACGGCGTTGAAACCATCTGATTTTTCAGCTATTTCTGTGCCGGTTGATAGCGTACCCGCGAACTCCGCGCCCGCCGCAACCGCGACAAAGGCGCAAGGAACTTGCCGGTGTGGTCGATGATGTAGTCGACCTGGATCGCTTCCAGCACCGGCCGATGGCGCTCGATCCCATGGCCGTCGAACTGCATCATCAAATGCCAACCCCATCCGCGGATACGGGCTCCCCCACCGGCCAAGCCACCGCCCCACTCCACGCGATTGTGAGCGTACCGGTATGCCGGGGCCGCTGAGATGCAGACCACGCTTCGCATCAGCGAAGATCATCGGGGACTCAAGTCGCCACATGCAACAAACGAGATCGTGAAAACGAGCCATAGGCGGCCGGCACAGAGCAGGCCCTTCGGCCCCATGCATCAGCTTGATTGCACGCGATAAGAAAGTCCCGATTCCAGGCCACGCAGTTCGGACAAGCCCTTGAACCGGCCATAGAGCGGATAGCCAGGCCGGGTCTCGCGGTGGACGTCGTCCAGCAGGGTATGGCCGTGATCGGGGCGAATGGGTAAGCGGGCGCCGCCGGCGTGTTCGCGGCGTATCTGCTCATCAATCAGGGCGCGCATGACTCCAGCCATGTCGACATCGCCGCCAAGATGATCGGCTTCGTGAAACGAGCGTGGATCGGCCGGATCATGGCCGACCGATCGCAAATGCGCAAAATGAATCCGCGCGGCAAACTCGCGCGCCATCGCGACCAAATCGTTGTCGGCTCCGGCGCCGTAAGAGCCGGTACACAAGGTCAGGCCGTTACATGGCCGGTCGACAGCGTCCAGGATCCAGCGCGCATCCTCGGCGTTGGAAACCACCCGGGGCAGTCCGAACAGTGGTCGCGGCGGGTCATCCGGGTGGATTGCCAGCCGGATGCCGACGTCCTCGGCCACCGGAACGACCTTTTCCAGGAAGTACCGCAGGTTCCGGCGCAGCCCGGCCCGGTCGAGCCCGGCAAACCGGGCGATCGCTTCGCGAAAACCGGCCAGATCGTAGTGGTTGTCGGCCCCCGGCAGGCCGGCGGTCACGGTCTCGATCAGGCGTGTACGCGCGGGTCCGTCGAGGGTATCGAGATAGGCCCGGGCCGCGCTTTGTTCGGCCGCACTGTAGTCGGATCCGGCCCCCGGCCGCTCGAGCAGGTACAGATCGAACGCCGCGAATGCGGTCTGGTCGAACGACAGGGCCGTACCGCCGCCGGGCAACGGCATCGCCAGGTCGGTACGGGTCCAGTCGGCGACCGGCATGAAGTTATAGCAGACCACGTCGATCCCGGCAGCCGCCAGGTTGCACAGGGTTTGACAGAAGGTGGCAATGTCGGCTTCGCGCTCGGGCGTGCCGAGCTTGACCGCATCGGTGATCGGCACACTCTCGACCACCGACCAGGTCAGCCCCGCCGCCTCGATCTCGGCCCGGCGCGCGCTGATCGCCTCGCGCGACCAGACCGTCGCATTGTCAATCTCGTGCAGGGCGGTGACGACGCCGCTCGCGCCGGTCTGGCGAATTTCGCTGAGCGTGATCGGATCATTCGGGCCGTACCAGCGCCAAGTGTATTCCATGGCTTTGCCGTCCTTTTCGGGCGTTAATCTTTTTTTGCAATTCACGATCGAACAGGCAGAGGGCCGCAAATACACGCGAACATCTGCTTTGATTCACGGATGAATGTCTCAGGCGTCGTCCGGGGCGTCAGCCAGATCCGCAAGCGCCACGGCCACGCCACGCTCGCTCAGGCGACGATAGGCTCCAATAACCGCGTCGCGGAACGCCGGTTCGTCACTTAGCCTCGCTGAAAACACATCGCGATCGGCCAGAACGGCATCGACCAGCGCCTCGACCTCTTCGCCGTACCGGCTATGGCATGCAGCCAACCGCTCGGCCATCGGATCACTCACCTGCACCGACACACCGGCCAGATCGGTGCCGGCCATATAGCGGATCCAGGCCGCCACGCCGAGCGCGACGCGCTTGATCGGCCCGCCGCCAGCGAGCTGGATCTGCGCCCCGGTCAGCCAGCGCTGGGGGAGCTTCTGGGAGCCGTCCGCCGCAATCTGCTGCAGTCGATGCGCAAGGCTGTCATTGGCAAACCGTGCCAGCAGCCGCTCGCGATAATCGGCCAGATCCACCCCCGCTGGCATCGCCAGCGTCGGCGCCGCCTCGTCGCGCATATAACCACGCAGCAACGCCGCAATATCGTCGCGGGCCACCGCCTCGGCCACCGTTTCGATGCCGGCAAGTCCGCCGACATAAGCCAGCAGCGAATGCGCACCGTTGAGCATGCGCAGCTTCATGGTCTCGAATGGGGTGACATCCTCGACCATCTGTACATCGACGCTCTCCCACGCTGGCCGGCCAGCCACGAAATCGTCCTCGACCACCCACTGTGAAAACGCCTCGCAGACGACAGCGTTCGGGTCGTCCAGGCCGAGTTCGGCCAGCCGGGCGCGGTCGGCATCGGTAACGGCCGGCACGATGCGATCGACCATACTCGAGGGAAACGAGACGTGCTGCACAATCCAGTCCGCCAGCCCGGCATCGGTCTGGCGGGCGAGCGTGACGACCGCAGCCTTCGTCCGCTCACCGTTGGCCGGTATGTTATCGCAGCACAGCACTGTGAAACCCGGGCCGCCGGCCTCACGCCGGCGTGCGAGCGCGGCACAGAGGATGCCGGGCGCGGTGCGGGGCACCTCGGGATGCGCGATGTCGTGCGCGATCTGCGGATCGTCGAGACGCAATTCGCCATCGGCCGGGCTCAGAAAATAACCCTTCTCGGTCACGGTCAGTGTCACGATAGCAATCGCTGGATCGGCCATGCGATCGAGTAGTGATTGCAGATCGCGCCCCCAATACCCGCCCTGCTCGCCAGTGAAATACGTGGCCTGGATCGCGGCGACTTCGCGCAGCGTGACATGCGCCGCGTCCGCACTCTCGACAACATGATAACGATACCCGGCCTCGGCCAGCGCATCGACCAGTTCGACGTTCGAGCGCAGATTGGCGCTGGCGATACCCCAACCGCGTTCGCCGCTCGTCTGCCGAAATCGCTCAAGATAAACCGCCTGATGGGCGCGATGAAACGCACCAAGGCCGAGGTGGACGATGCCGATATCGGCGGCGCGCGCCCCGGCTTCGATACGTTCAACCTGGATATCATCGGCCGTCATTTCAGACCTCGATGCGGAAGTAGTCGCGCGCGTTCGTGAAACAGATATCGCGTACAAGCGCGCCAAGCATGGCCTCGTCGGCGGGCACATGCCCGGCGGCGGCCCACCGACCGATGATCTGACAAAGCAGGCGCCGGAAATACTCGTGACGGGTAAACGAAAGAAAGCTGCGTGAATCGGTGAGCATTCCGATGAAATGGCTGAGGAGGCCGATCTGGGCAAGCTTGGTGATCTGATCATTCATACCGTCTAGCTGATCATTGAACCACCAGGCCGAGCCCACCTGGATCTTGCCGGCTATGCCCTCACCCTGGAAGCTGCCCGCCATCGCCGAAAGCACGTCGTAGTAGGCCGAGTTGACGCAATAGAGCACGGTGCGCGGCAGACAGGCCTCACGGTCGAGCGCATCCAGCAGCTGGCACAACGGCTCGGCAATCGGCCGATCGTTGATCGAATCGAATCCGGCATTGGGGCCGATATTATCGAACCCGCGCGTCGAGTTATTGCGCAGCGGACCCATGTGGTATTGCTGCACCCAGCCGCGCCGGTGGTACTCGCGGCCGACGAACAGCAGGATCGCAGTCATGAACGCATCCTGCTCGCTCTCGTCGGGAACCTGGCCGGCCAGACGGCGGGCGAGAATGGCATCCAGCTCCGTTTCATCCGCCTTGCGGAAGGCCATACGATCCATGCCATGATCGGCGATGCAGCAGCCATGCGACTCGAAGTGATCGAGCCGGCGCCCCAAGGCCCGGTAGAGCGAGGCCATGTCGCGGATCTCGACGTCGGCGGCGTGGCCGAGTTTCGACAGATATTCTGGGTAGTCGGCGGCGGCAAGTTGGAAGCATTTGTCGGGCCGGAAGCTCGGCAGCACGGCAACATCGATCGACTCATCGGCCGCGATCTTCGCGTGATGCGACAGATCATCGACCGGGTCGTCGGTTGTACCTACCATGCGCACGTTCATTTGACGCATCAGCCCACGCGCCGAACATTCAGGCCGAGCGAGGCACTCATTGGCCTCACGCCAGATGGACTCCGCGGTATCCGGCGCAAGCTGGCGATCAGTGATGCCAAAGGCCCTCGCCAGCTCCAAATGAGTCCAGTGGTAGAGTGGATTGCCAATCGTTTTGGGCACGGTCGCGGCCCAGGCATCGAACTTTGCCCGGTCGCCAGCGCTACCGGTAATTAGATGCTCGTCAATGCCATTCCAGCGCATCGCCCGCCATTTATAATGATCGCCACCGAGCCAGATCTCGGCGAGGTTCTCGAAATGCCGATCCTCAGCAATTTCGGCCGGCGGCAAATGGCTGTGGTAGTCGATAATTGGCTGGGTGGCTGCGTGCTCGTGATAGAGACGACACGCCATTTCCGTGTCGAGCAGGAAATCGGGGCCGAGGAAGCTCGTCATAATCGCCTCATGGATAACAAAGAAACAGCCGCGCGGGCGTCAGAAGTGGTTCGGCAGGAATAGCACCAGCTGGGGAAAAAATATCATCAGCACAACCACGACCATCACTGCGACGGCGAACGGCAGCATTTCGCGGGTATATTCCTGGATCGAGCAATTCATCACACCGCAAACCGCGTACATCGCCACACCCACTGGCGGCGTCATGCCGCCGAAGGTCACAAGCGTGACCATAATCAGGCCGAAGTGCACAGGATCGATACCGGCGGCCTCGACGACCGGCACCAAAATCGGCGTGAGTAGCATGACCACAACGGTTGCCTCGACAATCATCCCAAGCACAATCAAAAGCGCCGATAGCGCGAACAGCAGCAGATATTTGTCATGAAACGTATGCGAAACGATCATCGCTAGCGACTGTGGCACCTGATTCAGCGAGATGACATAGCCGATGATGCCCGAGAACATGATGAGCAGCATGACCATGCCGATATCGACCACCGCATCGCGAAACGCTTCGACGATTCGGCGGAAGGTCAGTTCACGATAAATAAATAGGCCGACGACCAAGGCGTAGGCCACCGCAAAGGCACCAGCTTCGGACGGCGTAAACAAGCCGAAACGTATGCCAACCAACAGCCATACTGGGAACAATAATGCCCAGATACTGCTGCGAACTTCGGAAAGCACCTCAGCAAAACTTGGCCGCGTCTCACGCGAGGGTCGGTAGCCGCGGCGTTTGGCAAAAAATCTAGTGGCCAGCATTAGCGCGATCATAAGCAAAGCGCCGGGTACGATTCCGCCAACGAACAATTTTCCGATCGACACTTCGCCTAAAAAGCCATACAAAATTAGCCCGATACTGGGCGGAATTGTGGCAGTGATCAGGGATCCGATCGCAATGACCGAGCCGGTAAACCCCTTAGAGTAGCCATGCTTCACCATGCCAGGGCTGATAATGCGGCCTTGCATCGCGGCGTCGGCTACAGCCGATCCCGATACGCCACCCATCAATGTACTGAGCACGATGCTGGCTTGCGCCAATCCGCCTATCATCCAGCCCGCCAATGCGTCTGACAAGCGCACCAGCCGGGTCATGATGCCGCTGGCGTTCATCAAGTGCCCTATCAGAATAAATAATGGTACCGCGAGTAGCGGGAATGACTGCGTCGTGGACACCACCTGTTGAACGCCGATAGCCGCCGGCACGTACGTACCCGGCAACATGAAATAGGTAAAGCCCGCGATACCGATTGCAAACGCGACCGGCATGCCCACGGCCATCAGCCCGAGGCAGGTGACAAAAAGGATCAGCGACGTCATCGATTAGTTTTCCGACGTACGCATATCAGAGACTGCCACGTCCGCCTTGGCATCAGGGTTGATCACGATCTGCAAGAGGTGGCGTAGCAACGTAATAACCAGCAGCACCCCACCAAACGGTACGGCGAACGTTACCCAAGCGTAACTAAGCCCAGTAGCACCTAACGGACGTTGCCAGTTGGACAATGCTAGCTTCACCCCGTATTTGACCAAAACAACCATGAATGCAATCTCGACTAAAACAAATACTAGCTCGACGGTCCTCTGTAGCCTTGCTGGTAACTTGAGCAACAACACATCAATCCGTATATGGGCGTTGCGCCGCATAGTGACGTCCGCACTGAACATACACGTCCATATGAACGCGAGTTGGGCGAAATCTACGCTCGATGGCAACGGACTATCCGCAGCGCGCGCGCTAGCGCCCACCAATACAAAGACCGCTGTGGCCGCGAGCAACATGACAGCTATGGCCTCTTCGAGCCGTTCGAGTCGCCGCACGATGGAACGTAGATACTGCCGCATGCCGCTTACGAGCCCTGACCCCGGAGGATCTGGCGAATTTTTTTACGATCCTTGACGTAGCCTAATTCGCTATAAACCTTCTCGGTTCGTTTGCGGAACGGTGCCACGTTAACTTTCAAAATCTTGACCCCATCGGCTTCCATCTTTTTACGATCCTCTTTATCCGCTGCAGCAATGCCTTTGCTCGCCGCATTGCCGGCCTGACGCAAGTCGTCGATCAGGGTGCGCTGCAGATTCTTTGGTAAGCTCTGAAACCAACTATCAGACGTCACAAAGCCCGAGATGAGCAGAATATGATGGGTCAACGTCACGTATTTGGTGACGTCCTGAAGATGCTGCCCATAGGCGGCTGTCATTTGTGCCTCGGCAGCATCGATTGAGCCAATCTGCAAAGCTGAATAGACGCTAGTCCAGGGCATCGGCGCGGGTTTCGCGCCCATTGCACGGATGGTCTTAATCCAAATCGGCGTAGCGATGGTCCGCATTCGCACGCCCTGAAGGTCGGACGGCTTCCGTACCGGCTTCTGAGTGAACAACTGACGCGCGCCCTGATACCAATTGAAGCCCAGAAGCTTAAACCCACTCTTCTTCGCTAACTCATTGGACCACCCCTTGAACAGCGACGACCTCGCAATTTTTCCGAAATCTTTGTAATTATTGACAATGTACGGCATGCTGAGAACGCCAAGCGGCTTCTCGTAATCAGCCAATCGCCCTGGATCGACAAGTACTGCCACATTAGCACCGTTTTTTGCTTGACCCATCACATCCTCGGTGGAGCCAAGCTGACCACTGGGAAAGATATGTACGGTCAGTTGGCCGTTAGTATCTTGCGCTATGTGTTTCTGGAACTGGTGTAATGCATGTACCACGGGGCTATTGCTAGTTAAAGCTGTGGACATGTTCAATTCATAACTTTTCGCGGAGCAAACTGCTGATATTGCTAACAGGCCGCACGCTATTCCCGTACTAATGAGACGCATGAAATTCTCCTTTGTCGTCGTCGCTCTTATCACCTGCGTATACGCCGGCCCATCGAGACCCGCCGGGCCCGATGGTCACAGCTTGATAGTGGTGCGCAGGCCGAACACGTAGCTGTCTTTGACATGGTGGAAGTTAAATGCACCGGGATCCTTGAGATACTGGAGATTGGGATCAATCAACAGCCAAGGCGTAGCCTGGATTCCATAATTTATCTCAAAGACGTCCTCACCATGTGCCAAGGATTCAAACTGACCCGGCAGGGCTGAGCCGCTACTGACGGCCAGGCCAGCCTGGTGGGCATTTACAGCTCGACTATTCACACCAGCCCTGAAATAGCCAAAGGCTAGATAATCGTGCGGGCGAAACGACAATGGTCCCTTAGCAACAAAGCCTGCGACCTCAGTATTTTGGTACAGTGCAGTGCTTTTATCCGAATAACCTAGCCCGCCGAAAACAACCAACCCTCTTTGATTTGAGTGGTTAAAGCTGAAAATCATTTGACTAGCAAAAGCATAAACACCGTAACGACCGTTATGTTGTTCGCTGGAATCAACAACATCGGGCGCATCCGAAGTGTCGTAATACGCGCCAATCTTGTAATGCCCTGGGAGAGCGCTTTCGCCTAAGGCTGTGGTATAACCAACCTCAACCGGGAAAATAGCGCCAGTCGACCCCGAAAACCCAAGCTTGAAGCCGTTGTCGTGTTTCCCGTAAGTTGGGTTAACCTCGTACACCCCACCTTCTACATATGCGTTCTTAGTTACGTTAAATTGAAGACGCCCACCCCACTGAGCGGTCGGATAGTCGTTCCAGCCACTTGAAGACGGCAGCGTCTTGAGGTGTCCGCATGAATTACCGCTCTGGAACTTACATAAAACAGTCGTTTCGCCAAAATGATCGCCCAGAGGATAAAAGCCCACCTGCGTAACCACATGGTCGTGCATAAAAGATTGCTGATAACTAAGATTAGTTAGGCGAAAGTTTTGCCCGGCGCCATAGATGTACTGCACGGAGGCATGACTGCCAATATGTGACGCCAAATTGCGGCCGTGTCGATAATTGAATTGAAGTCTAATCAGACCGTTAGGCCAGCCTACTAATTTGCCTGTATGGATGTTGGCACCAAAACTAACCTGCAATGGGTAGCTGTCGTGCCCACCGCCATGCTTTCCGCCGGAAAGAGCTAATGCGTACTCGCCATCGAAACCTGCGTGGAGATCGATGCCATATATGTCTCTAAGCCTTGAGCGCAATCCGCCCCAATTGCCAGTGGCGTATTTTTGGTGCAAAAATCCTGTTTTTTCTAATGAGACTTTCTTAGTCTGGCTAGCCAACGCGTGTGGAGCAAAGCCCAACGACAGCATACCCACCCCTAACGCGTATAGAGCTCGACTGCCAAATGTATTGATCAACATCGCGCCTTTCTTTTTGCTATTAGAGTGCATATCTCCTCCCGGTTGCGCTCTTGGTTTTCTAAACAATAAATATTTTAAATTCGCGACTCATTTTTCGGCATTAGCTTTGGTCGTCGCTCACCAGTCCCAAACTGTGCCGTCTTCCAGCCGATTAACCGGCAGACTGGCCCGCTTGAACGGATAATCGGCAGCAAGGCGTTCGTCGATATCCACGCCGTGGCCCGGCGTGTCGTCGACCCGGAAATAGCCGGCCTCGAAGCGATGATTACTCGGAAAAACGGCCGCCACGATGTCGTCGTGCGGCATATGTTCCTGAATGCCGAAATTCGGCACCCAAGTATCGAAGTGCAGCGTGGCAGCAAGCCCTACCGGCGAGATATCGGTCGCCCCGTGGCAACCGGTTCGCACATGGTGCAGTTCGGCGAGATGCGCAATCCGGCGCATATGGGTGATGCCACCGGCATGGGTCAGCGAGGTCCGGATATAGTCGATTGATCCGCTCTGGATCATTTCTCGACAATCATGAATCGAGTTAAAAACCTCGCCCACCGCTAGTGGCGTCGTGGTATGCGACCGGACCATGGCGAAGGCCGCCTGATTCTCGGCCGGCACGCTGTCCTCCATCCAGAACAGGTGATAAGGCTCGAGATCTCGGCCAAGCCGGGCCGCCTCAATCGGGGTCAGTCGATGATGGACGTCGTGCAATAGATGGACATCGTCACCGAAACGCCGACGGGCTTGCTCGAACAGCTTCGGCACTTGATTTAGGTAGCGAGCAGTGTTCCAGACATGCTCGGCCGGAAGATCAGCGTCGGCCGGTTCGTAGCGCGTCTGCCCGTCCTTCGGCACACCATAAGTGGTGCCCACACCCGGCAGCCCACACTGCAGGCGAATAGCGTCGTAGCCAGCATCGACGAATCCCTGGGCGGAGTCGAGACAAGCCGCAATATCCTCGCCCTCGGCATGCCCATAGGCCATGATGCGATGCCGACTGGCGCCGCCGAGCATCTGGTAAATTGGCATGCCGGCAACCTTGGCTTTGATATCCCAGAGCGCGACATCAATCGCGGCGATTGCGGTCATGGTCACCGGCCCACGCCGCCAGTAGGCGCCAAGATAGGCGTAGTGCCAGATATCCTCGATGGCCGCTGGATCCCGCCCGATCAGAGCTGGCAGAAGATGGTTCTCTAGATAAGACACCACCGCTATTTCCCGGCCATTCAAAGTGGCGTCTCCCAGACCGTGGACACCGTCGTCAGTCTCGATCTTGAGCGTGACTAGATTGCGTCCAGGACAACAAACGATGACGCGGGCAGAAGTGATGCGCATGGGAAACAGGCTCGGCGCTGAATTGTTGATTCAAACTACGCGCCCGGGTCGACATGCTAAATACTACTTTGGTATGCCAATTTGGTATTCCTATTAATCCCGTCCGCGTAGTATGACGTTCGTCCACCCCGGCCCGTCGTTGGTGTAACGTTGGGAGTAAATGAATCAAGGAGTCGCTCTCTTGAGCCGGCAATACCAACTCATCGGCCAGTGCGTAGCTGCCGAAATTGATCGGGGAGATTTCGTCGCAGGACAACGGTTACCGACCGAACGCGAATACGCCGAAAAATTCGGTGTGAGTAGGACCGTAGTGCGCGAGGCCTTCATCATGCTCGAACTGAGTGGGCGAATCGAAGTTCGCCGCGGCTCGGGCATATATGTCTGCGACGGCGCCGCGGCGGCGGGCATTTCGGCCTCGGGCACGCCCGTACGGTGCTACGGCGAGAACGCCGACATCGGCCCATTCGAGTTGTTGAGCGCGCGCCAGGTCATTGAAAGCGCGGTGGCATCGATGGCTGCACAGCTAATAACGAAACCCGACATCAAGCGGCTCCAGAGCCTTCTGGATTCCGAGCGACGAGCGCTGGACGATCCCAAAAGCGACCAGCCCACGCATGCCGAGGCCGATGATGCCGATCGCGCCTTCCATCTGGGCATTGCCCAAGCCACGCAAAACACGCTGCTCCATGAAACCGTAGTCGGGCTGTGGGACCAGCGCCACCGCAGCCCGATGTGGCAACGCCTGCACGCCCATATCCTGGATTTCTCCTATCGGGACAAATGGCTGTCTGATCACGAGCACATCCTGGCCCAACTGCGCAAGCGGGCCGCCGAACCCGCACGTGACGCGATGTGGCAGCACCTAGAACACGTCAAGACCACGCTTTTCGAACACTCCGACACGGACGATCCGAGTTTCGACGGCTATCTTTTCGCCGGCACCACGTTTTGACGGGCGGATCGCCGCAATGCATGGCAACGGCTAAATTGGACGAGACAGGTATACCAATTTACGATAATCCGGGTACGCGGCGCGTGGCAGAATAGCCCATCATTGAGACGCGTTTTCTGGTATGCCAAATTTGACGCCTCGACAGAGACCCCGCCGGTCGACAGCCGACACGCCGTTGTTCGGGCCGCTACGCGCGATACCTGCATGTCCGCGATCACTTATCTTGTGCCGTGCCGCGCGGTAGCCAGACATCGTGCTGGATGCCGTGCAGTCACGTCATCGACAGCCTGTTCGCCCAGGGCAAGCGCGGGCTGGCGCCGGCGACATGAGGGGACAGCACGACGAGACAGCCCGAGTGGACGTGGTCACCTTCGGCGAAAGCATGGCCCTGTTCGCGGCCGACACGCCCGGCGATCTGGCGCACGTGACCCATTTCACCCG